>CAZXHL010000105.1:0-9625 GCA_964640545.1 uncultured Bacteriovorax sp.
TGGTGGACCTGACAAGGATCGAACTTGCGACCTCCTGAATGCAAATCAGGCGCTCTCCCAACTGAGCTACAGGCCCCACCTTTGGACAGCGAACAGAGATAGGCTGAGTGACGATGCCTGTCAACGGCTAAGCCGTGAAAATTGCATTAGTTTTAAAATGGTGCGATGCACATGAGCTTAAGGTCTCAAACGTTCAGAATTAAAGCCTTTTTAAGGGAGAATTCTCTATCAGCTAGGTGTTTCTGTTGCTATCCCATAGGGCAGGTAAAGCTTTGGGCAATGCCGCCCAAAGGAATCATAAAAAGCAGGAGAACTTTTATGAAGCACCTCAATCCAAAACTTTTCATTCTTTCATTTTTTGCGATGTCCTTGTCGGTGCAAGCAATGGATCTTCAATTCAGCCAAGCTACCGCTGAAGGCGGAACCGTCAAAGTGTTTAAGATGAGTGAATTCGAATTACGTCTGCATCTGAAGGACGAGAATTTAAACGCGTCTCCAGAGATAGGTGACATACCGGGGGCAGTGTCAACTGCAATTACAGCCGGACAGGTTTGGGTCATTGGCAAAAAAATCTACGATATCGTGAAGGAGAATGAGGCCGTCTTGAACGTCAATACGGATCATTGGAGTGTTCTTCCTGAAGGCGTAGAGTTGGCATCCAAACTTGAAGGATGGTCAAAGCCAGAATACTCAGGCTGGGTCGTGAACTATGAAAACCTTTTTGGAATGAACGTGGCTAGAGTTTCGTTTCTAACAGCCTACAACTACGGAGGGAGCTTTGAAGGAAGGGGGAAGTATCTTGCAAATGTGACGATCATTCCTCGCGATGTTCACACCTTGTGGGGTTATACAATGGATATGGATGCGGAGGCTTTTGGCGCTGTTAACGAGGCCACTAGAGAAGATCCAGTCGTAGGGCTTAGTTATCATGTTCGGGTTCGCGTTGGCACTATCATGAAGAAGAGTGTGCTGGACTTTCAGTATTATCTCAGTGGTAACGGAGAGCTTCAGGTTGTTCCAGTAGACTAACCATTATTCAATGGGTGGATTGAAAAGGAGGCTGGTAACGTTGCCAACAACTTCTTTGGTGAATTCACGCATTCCTGATTCTTTTACTTTTCCAAACGTAGAGGTCATATTAAAGGTTGTCAGGTTTTTCTTTTCCCACTCAGGGTCTGTTTTTATACGACCTTTTATTTTGCCATCAATTGGAAAGTTTTTAGCATCAAGCTTAAGGCCTGCGGAGGAGAAGGTTGCCCACATTGGTGTTACATCAACAACTCCAAGTTGAAGCTCTTCCACGACGACATTGCCGCTGGTGAATTCTCCGCTAGTCTGGAGGCGATCATGGACCATTGCGGGAAGGCTTAGGAGATCGCTGCGAAGGGCAGGTGTTGCGAAGCCTGTTCCGTTGACGTCCCAGGCAAAGCTTGCACTCTGCATTCCTTGAGTAATTCCAGTGATGCTCACATCACCGTTCAATTTTCCCATCCAGCCTTTGGCCTTGAACATCTTTGCAAGGTGGTCCAAGCGAATGTCTTCTAGTTCGATATTGAGTTCGGCATCGTTGAATGACCAAACTGGAGTCTTGACGGAAGCCAGGATTGTTGAAGGGCCGCCTTTTTCAATCTGACATTGAATGGACACATGAAGTTTAAGTGTAAAAAGAGCTAAAAGGTTCGGGGTCAGAATGAAATTGTTACAATCAATCTGCATCGATTCACGAGGCATGAAGATCTCAACTCTTTCTGCTTTAAGGGCAATGAGCCCTCCAGAGAAAAGGCCAAGCCCTAGCCCAGTTCCTAGTTTTGGGTTGATGACCCTTACGTCCTGGCGTGTTTGCTGTGAGAGTTGCGAATTCAATTGGGTTTCTAGGCTTTGGATAGGAAAGAAATAAATGCAGCCGAAGATAAAAAAAACAATAGCCAATAGCGGGGCTAGTAACTTACCACTGCGTTTGCCGAAGTTTTGAAGGCTATTTAGGATCGTCATCTCTAAAAATCCTCATCATCCATTGGAGGTGGCGGAAGGGAATCATCCGAAGATTCGAACTCTATGGGGGCATCATCTTCAAATCTGTCGATGCCGTTGTCCGAAGAAGTTTCGTCTCTTGATTCTTGCTCGTTAAGTACGGCTTCGTAGTCTTCTGGCGGAGGTGTGATGATGTTACTTGGTTCTGATCTTTGGTATTGGTTTGCGGCTGGAGGAGGTGGTGATGATGGAGGAGGTGTGTAGCTTGATCGATTTGGTCTATTGGACCCAGAGCTTGTCCCGCTACTAGAACCTGAATTTGCTGAGAAGGGAGCTCCACTTTCATGCCTAATAGTCATTGCAAGTTTAAGCTGCTGTTTGTCTTCCGGATGGACTTTTACGTTGAGAACTTGGCTCACTAGTTTTGGGTACCAACCATCAACTTGATAGATGAGAGCCTGAGCTTGTCTGAGATTTAGTTGTGGAACTTCAAGTTGAAGATGTCCGTTGGAGCTAGAGAGCATGCTGTAAGATCCGTCAGGAAGGCCTATGGATTCTAAAAACCCTTTGACGGAAGACATGGCCGCATCAGAAGTGTCTGCAGGTAGTACTTGCCAGTCGGGTGGCTGTGGAGCAGGTCTTGGTTGGGTCTCGAGCTGTTCGTTGAAAGTTTTCATTTCAGCGAGCAAACTTCGTTGTTCGGATAGCACAGATTTTTGGTGCCAGACCGTAAGGAACGGAGAAATAACAAAATAAGCAAAGAGGCCAAGCGCAGCAATGCGGCTGCCGGATGCAATCCAGTGTTGATGTTTGGGGTCGAGTTCTTCGTACTTGCCTAGGATGTTTTCGTAGACTTGCGAATTCTCAAGTTTCACAAGGCTTTCACTAAAGAAAGTTTTTGTTTTTTGAACGATCTCAAGCCCTTCGATGGTATCTAGAATCTGGCTCATCTCGCAGCTCCTTCAGCTTGTGGTGCTTTCCACGTGGCCTCCAAAGTCGAGGAACTTCCAGGGGTCACGGGAGTTAACTTTACATTTGTGTACCCAAGGCTTTCGAGTTGCCTCACAAAAGAAGTGCTGCCTTGTGCGAAATCAGATGAAGTTTCCTTCGGGGATATGGTTAGTTTGATCTGCCACAAATCATTTTGTCCTATGACTTCGTATTCGTCCACTTTAAGCTCGGGAGCTGCGGCATCTGAAAACTGATCTAGTAGAGCGACTTGAGGAATGGGGCCTGTATCAAACTCTTCCAAACTCTTAGGCTGTTTACCACGTTTGCTTTTGATGTAGATTTCTCTGGCTCTCTCAGGATCGCCTACAAAGTTTTTTGCTTTGGCACCAGTGACTTTATCCAGTTTTCTAAATTCACCACTAAGGTCGAGCTCGACAGCTTCCTGCTCAATGCTGAGAAGTTGTTGTCCAGCTATGCTTATTCCCCAGGAGAAAACGAGCAGAAAAGCTGCAAAGAATAAAGCTGGCTTGAGGTCTGGACTCGTAAAGAGTTTGAGTGAATCCGATAGAATGTAGCGATTGGGACTTGTGCTCTTTTTGAAATTCAACCAAGGTGTTTTAACTTGGCTGGCGTATGAGTAAGCAAGGCTAAGCGCCGTCGCAAAACTTTTTTGATTCTCAATGCTAGTGAGGGCACCGTGTGCTTTGAATCCAAGAAATAACGGCCACTCGTCGACTTCGACACGAAGTTCTTTTTCTAGAAACGGTTTGAGGCCCACGATCCCGCACATACTACCGGTAATGTAGAGGCCTTGGACTTCATAACCTGACTGGACCCTTGCATGCTGGAGGGTTTGATAGAGTTCAACGAGAATAGGACGAAGAGCAGACTTAATGTCATCGCTTAGGTCTTCACGTATTGATGCTTCTTCGCCGTCACTTGCGTCCGATTGAATTTCGGCTCTGTGCATGAGCCAGCCAAGAGCTTCTTCTACGGAAACCTTGCGTTTCTGGGCAATCCATTCAATCCACTCTTTGCTGCCTTTGTCGAGATGTCTAAGCTCGATGATCTCGGGTGTAATTCCAATTTGCTTCTTCTCGAGAACAGCTCCTCGCACAATGGCGATTTTTGTAATCTCATATCCAAAATCGACTACGGCATAAGCCTGGCGATCATGTGCTTTGGGAAGGCTTTGTTCGAGGGCAAGGCTGGCAATGGCTTCGGCATCGATGAGCACGTTGTTGGGCTGGATCCACGCGTTTTCACATTCAGCATTCAATTCGGCAATGCTAGATTTTGGGCAGATGCCACTGATGAAGCTGTGGATCTTTCCGTGTTTACTAATGTGGCGGGTTTCTATATAGAAGTCATCGAGTTCAAACGGAACCGAGTCCATCCATTCGCCGATGATGGCAAGATTCATCTTTTTGCGATCGCGAAATGGAAGATCGAATTTTCGCATCATGACGTCAGCATTATTGATGCCGATCGAAACACGCTCAGCCTTAATACTGTTGTTGGCGAAAAACTCTCGAAGAGCTTCTGATTTTGTTTGGTTTTCTTTGGGTTTGACTTCGTAAAGACCTATGATCTGTCTCTGTCTTGAGGAGAACTCAAGTTCGGCTATTTTGATCGAGTGATTTCCAAAATCTATACCTAGAGCGCGTGTCATAAAAATTCCTCAACAAAGACCACTTGGGGTAGGGTTAGTTTACCTTGCTTTTCTTCTTTTTGGGGGTCTTCTCCCGGTTTAGGTTTGGGTTTTTTGCTTGGTTCGGGCAAAATTATGACCCCTAATCTCAGGTTTCTTCGTATGTCACCTACGACGCCTGTCGCCTCGACTACGAAAACCGTTTCTGTATCGGTTGATTTTTTCTTGAGGTCCTCTGGCACGACGAAACTATCGCCACCGCGAATGTCAGGATCGTTTTTGATGTAGGTTTCTAGGGCCTCTAGGCTTTCAAATGGGGATAGAAGGCGCTTTTGCTGGATGAGAAGTAGTTCTTCGGGGGCTAGCTCTGGTCCCCAGACTTTAAGTCTGTTGAGCGAAACGTAGTTTGGGTTGACCTCAACTCCGATGTTCAAAGTGCTCAAATCAGGAGAAATTCGTTTGATCAAGTCATCTGTCCATCCTTGGATCATATGGAGCTCGCTAAGGTTGGGAATGCGGCCGTTGCGGGCTTTGTAGGGGGGGGTGAGTTTCTCATAATCTCTATCCTCATCCCCGCCTGAAACACGTTCATTGTTGTCGTCAATCCAGTCGATGAGAGGTTCCACTAAGTCATTGGGATCCAGACCGCGGTAGAGCTCATCAAATTCTTCTTGTTCAAGCATGCCTTTGATGAGTTCTTCCAATTGCCTTTTTACTTCTTTGGCGATGTCTTCGCTGCTTCCTTTGTGGACATTGCCATCCAGTAAGTTGATGGGAATCTTTGACCCCTCACTCGAAATCTTACCCACGAAAGTGCCAGGCCAAACCGTTGCCTCGGAACTTTCCTCCTTGGCCGGTCCAGTTGGAGATGCTGCGGCAGCGGATGCAGGAGATCCATCTTCCCCTTCGATACTTGCGTCTAGTGATTCGATCGTCGGTAGGGGAAATGTTGGTAGTGGTGAAGTCCAGATTCGGTCAATCATTTGTTTTGGAAGAGGTAGATTTTTTTGATCGCGCGTGAGGTTTTTCACATACTGAAACATGTGAAGTCTTAGAATCTGTAAGTTGGCAGCTGAGTTAGCGAGGTATTGAGCCTGCAGGCGATTCCTGGCGTTGGCAGCAATCCTAAGATCGACTCGGCTGACAGAACTAATTTCCATGATGACGACAGTCATAAACGCAAGTGCAACCATCACAATGATGAGGGCCATTCCTGATTGAGATTTTCTTTGAGACGGGTCAATCATGGATATTTAATCGCCTTTTCTTTGAAGAATTTTTGCGTGAGCCTAATGGCACTTTCGTATTCAACTTCCTTGGTGGCGCCTTCACCTTCCTCCATTTTTTCCGGAGTGTATTTGAGCTTAACTTTTACGGCGTCGGGAAGTTCGTCGAGATTGTCGGAAGAGTTGGTATCCCATCTGTCATCCCAGCGCTCAGCTTTCTGATTCCAGAATGAGAATTCAATTGAGCTTAAGTTTTCAAGAAGAACAAAGGATCGGAATTGCCGGTCGTCGGTGACGTCGTCTTTATTGATAGCTCGAAAAGATTCTTCACGAATCAATTGATTGCCTTCCACCCGATATCGCACAAAGTGTTCATTATTTTCAGGAACATCTGCATTCATACGCTGGTGAGATCTTGTAGAAAACAGCAGCTCATTCGCCGTGCCTTGGAATATGGTGACGGGAACTGGTTTTGGAGGAGGAGGAGGAATGTATCCTTCTTCGCCTTCGATGGGAATTCTCTCTGGGTCGGTCTCGCCCTCGGCTAGGCGTTCTTCTTCAGATTTTGGTTGTTTGGGATTCCAGCCGAGGTCGTTGGCGTCAACGAAGAAGCTAGCTCGCAAGTCACGAGAGAAGAGTTCCATAACTGACCTGCCACTTTGTAGAAGTTCGGTTCTGGAATCCACCCCGCGTTTTACAGCCATCGTAGAACGAGTCGACATAAACGTGGCGTAGGCAAGCATAAAAAGTAATAGGCTCACCATGAGTAGCTCGATCAAGGTAAAACCAGACTGATTGCTACGGTGATTCATCTGTCTATCGCTCCACCGTGGTTGTAAGTTCAATTTTTGGTTTTTTAGGAATCAAATGAGTGAGCAAAGGAATGGAATAGATATTTCCAAAATATTCCCAGCTCACATTGACGGTGAGCTCCCCATAGTTTTCTTTGATGAGTTTGTTGACGTTGGTCAGGACAAGGGCTTGCTCTTCCATTTGGACGCGTGCTTCTTCGGGCTCTATTCCCATGCTGATCATGTATTTTTCCATAACTGCGGGAGAGAGCGATACGGAGCTTTCTTTGAACTGAGCCGTCCATTTGAACTGGTCCCATGGGGCATCAAAGCTGCCGTTCTCCTTACCAAAGGAGCTTTCCAGACCATTGGCATCGAGTAATTTTTGAAATTTGAGTTCCATTTCTGTCATTTTGCTTTGAGCAAGTAGGGTGGCATAAAACATGCGCTCACTTTGGGCGACACTGCGTTGACTGGAGTTTTGACTGTCGACAATAGCAAAGATAGCAAGAACAAATAGCAAAGTCGCAGCTAGGACTTCAACGAGAGTGAATCCTGCTTTTGAATTTCGCAATTTGTTCGTGTGTTTCATTGTATGGGTTTGTTCTCCGTTTTAACTTTTACTCTGCCTGTTAGGCTTTTTGTGGTGACGATGAACTGCTGCAACTTCTCTTTGCCTTCTTCAACGATGACGACAGTGGCTTCATCGATCAAACCGTTGGGATAGGCGTAGATAAAAAACTCCCCTTTATCGACAACGTTACCCTCACCCAGTCTCCAGCTTGAAGCTTCCATAATCTTTACTCCAGCTGGAATATTTTCTACGAGTCTGGCTCCAACCAATGTAAAAGCTGGATCTTCTATGACTCGGTCATCTTCTCGAAGGCTGTCAGGAAGTAGGCCCATTCGATCTTTGTCCGTTGGAAGTTGTCCAGGGTTTGCGGCCTCAACTCTCCAAGTTTGTTTGTCGAGGTCCAACACGATCCGGTGAATTCTACCAGTGAGAATAGAATTATCGTAGGTGTATTTGACGACAGCAGAAAACCGACGAACGCTTGATTTTAATCCTACCCGGAAAACCCCGCTAATATTTGGGACGAGTGCACTCGCAAGCAGGCCTACGAGTGCAACGACCAATAAGATCTCAATAAGTGTGAAGCCGGCCTTATGATTCGTCCGACGAAGAAATGTCGGCATTGTCACCCTCACCACCTTCAATGCCATCAGCACCTAGGGACTTGATTTCGTAGTTGAGGCCATCATCGCAAGTGTATTGCATCTCAAATCCCCAAGGATCTTTAGGCACAGAATCGATGTAACCACTTGGGTCGTAGTTAGGGCACTGGCGTCCTGACGACGGGGCCGTTTTAAGTGCGGCAAGTCCTTGAGCTGTATAGGGGTAGAAGTTGCAGTCTAGGCGGAAACGGTCGAGATCACCTTCAAGTTTTTTGACGAGAATTCTTGCTGATTGGCGTTGCCCTCTTCCGAAACTCGAGAAGATCTTTCCACCAAAGAAAGAGGCGACCAGCCCTAGGAGTGTGATGACGAGTAGGATCTCAATGAGTGTGAAGCCTTTTTTTGATTTGAACGACGGGTTAAGAACTTTGATGTTATTTTTCATATTTCCTCCAACTAACTTTTGATTCAATTGATTGCTCTCTCCGGCTTAGGTGCCAAAAGAGTTCATCTCCATAATGGGGCCAAGTACGGCCATCATAATAAATCCAACAAAAACTACCATCACGCCCACCATGAGCGGAGAGAGTAGACCTGTGACTGTGTTGATTGCCGTGTCAATTTGCAGCTCATATGATTCTGCAACGTTGAGTAGCATGGGTTCTAACTCGCCCGTTTTTTCACCCACTCCAATCATGTGAACCACAATGGGGGGGAAAACTTTCGTGGCAAAGAGAGCCTGGCCAAGACCGCGACCTTCTTGCACCTGTATGCGTGCATCCGCAATGGCGACTTCAAAAACGTAGTTGTTCACTACGTTTTTTGAGATCTCTAAGGCTTCTAGCATGGGGACACCACTGCTTAGGAGTGTGGCGAGGGTTCTCGAAAATCGAGCGATGGCCAAAGATCGAAACAGGCTTTTGATGGCCGGCAATTTTAAGAGGAGTTGGTCTTTTTTTGCTCGTCCCCTTGAAGTGGCCAGATAGCGTTCAAGCAAATAGAGTGATCCAAGAACTCCGAATAATAAAGGCCAAAGATAGGCGTTTAGAAATTCTGATGTATCGATGAGGAGCTGAGTGGACCAAGGTAAAGTTTGGTTTTGGCCCGTGAAGATACTCTTCAAGGTAGGAATGACTTTGATGAAGATCAAGGCGAGGGCGCCGACACCTGCAAGCATGATGAAGGCGGGGTAGGATAAGGCTCCAATCACTTTACCTTTTTGCTTTTCTTGATTTTCATAGAAATCCGCAAGTCGCATTAACACCACATCAAGTCTGCCCGATGATTCACCGGCTCTGACCATGTTGATGTAAATACGATTGAAGTAGTTTGGAAAAAGAGCGAAGCCTTCTGCGAGACCTTTACCTTCCTTGACATACTGTCTGATTGCCATCAGAACTTTTTTCATACGCCGTTTCTCAATCTGTTCGACGAGAGCGTTAAAGCTTTCGACTACAGGAACGTGTGCTTTAAGTAAAACAGCAAGCTGCCTTGTCATTTCTGCGATGTCACGACCTTTGAGGCCACCGATAAAACTTTTTTTGACGATGATGTCGCCGTCCGCATTTTTAGTCGGTTTAGCGGGGGCGCCCGAACTGTCGCTTCCGGAAGCCACAGTTAGCGGAATGAGCCCTTGTTGTTTGGCTTTGCTCCTGGCACCACGCACAGAATCCGCATCCACCAAGACTTTGATGGTGCGTCCTTGAACGTTTGTACCTGTGACTTCGTATTGTGGCATAAATAATTACCTTCACTCAGTTTTCTAGCTGAGTGGTTCTTATGATTTCCTCTAATGTCGTTTGTCCTGTGGCTAGATTTTCAATGGCGGAGTGGTATTTTTTTTAGTTTGAATAACTGGT
>CAZXHL010000106.1:0-9592 GCA_964640545.1 uncultured Bacteriovorax sp.
CATCGTAGGCGAATAATTTTCTTAGAAGCATCTGCGGGATGACTAGAAACCAGCTGTTCAATGACTGCTGGGAGTTCTCTGGAAATGCGCATGAGTGATATGGCCATATCCAGTCCATATTTATGAATTTTCATATTGTGGCGAAGTGAAAAATACTCAACATTTCGTGTTTTCGTTAATGCTGTCGAAAAGTTATCATCGTGCAAGCCAATATATTTCTCCAAATCATCCAGATCTTCTATAAAAGTCACAAACTGCTTAAAGTCACCAATATCAGCAGAACAAAGAATTTCTTTAATCTTTGCTACAATCTTTGGAGATTTGGCGAGATCGGATAGAAAAATTTCATGGTCATGTATTCTCGCCAAAACTTCAGACAAGTCGCACCAGACATCCCAAAAGTTGGGGGGTGTCTTCTCTAAATATGATCGAATGTTTTTTCGATATTCAAAAATCTTATCTTCAACAAAACTTCCATCACCTTCAACAAAACCAATCTTAAGCAGTTCCGTCCCAAGGTTTGCTGGTGAAAATAATTTCACTGAATTTTTATTTAGCAAAATAGAAAAGAAGGTCGCTGGAGAGACTAAAGCATCTATCCCCTTCTTATACACAAAATGTCTTTCAGTTTTTTCAATTGAAGAATATAGAAGGTCCAACCTTCTTTCAGTTATGTTGATTTTCTCAGATAGAAATTCATAAGTATGCTTTTCAAGCGATTCAATAATATCAGACGGAATGGGTGTGATTAGTAATGGATATTTTTTCATTGCCCCCTGAATGGAGTTAGAAAAATTATACCCAGAAGTCAGTTGACCATCAGAATCAAAGAACAACAAATGCCTATCGTGAAAATACTGTTTTGCAGAACCATTTTGAGATACCAAGTCATAAACTTTTAATGATGTCTTTCTTAATAAAGAATCGTTGGCCTCACAATACTTCTTGATTCTTCTCGATCTTTGCGACTCTATTCCAATTTTTGAAGAGGAGAATCTATTTAAAGATGCCTTAATAATCGCCACGCCATTTCTAAGTTTCAGGTAGCCTTTGGTTAAAAGAATTTTCTCTAAATCCCCTAAAAAGTCGCATAGTGACTTTTCATCATCAAAGGACATTAGCTGGCTATTTGTCACAACAATGAAATTAGTCTGCATATCCTTAACGCTCTTCAAGAAATCAATTCCAAGCGTATCAAAGTATGGGTCAAATAAAATACAGGTATTGGGCCGTCTCTTTAGAATTGTTTTTTTAAGCCAATCGGACATTGCCTTAATCCTCGGCGCATCATCTTCACCTGGCATTACAAAGAAAAAAGCATCTGAACGTGGAGGATGAACCTTTAGACCCAGATGCCTTGATGCACGTCCAACAGGATTCCAAGGGTCAAGTGCGAAATTCTTATCATAACTACGAAGACGATCAGAGGAGTTTTTTGTCTTTATTTTCCTAGATGCCCCATCGGTACCAGACAATAAACTATCGAACCAGGAATTTTCTGGATGAGATGAGTAAACAAGGCCAACGTTAATAGAACGAATCAAATCAAAGTGTTCACTATGCCAAAGTAAAAAATCTGTACCAGTAGATTCTTTACTCCAAATTTTCACAAGACAGGATGAGACTTGTTCTTCAAATTCAAAGTTTAAATCAAGATTACCGACTTTTTTAATGATTTTTACTTGATCTCCGATAAGGTCATTATCGTTGTACGCGGAACATTCCACCAGAATGTCATCAAATTCAACAGGGAGCCCAACTGGATTGATGTTCACCGATATAGCAGTACAGCTAATAATATGCTCATAGATGTTGGGTGTCGTGGTGCTCGGAAGAACGGCTTTCGTTTTACTATCTATTAATCTCTTTGTAGTGCTCACTGAGCAGAAGTTATTTTCATACTTATCAATTGAGCTGTAATGAATCCACTCAATGTTTCCAATCCGCTTCAAGTCGGACTGATTGAACTTAAGTCCTGTTTGAGATGCCAAGTATTGGGTTAATCCTCTAATAATATCTCTCGCCGATGGTAGTATATTGCCTTCAGCGTCTCTCCACAGTTCTTCTTTGTCTAAAAGATATAATGATCCGACAGTTGCTATTGTATTTTGGATGGGACTTGAATATCCCTGACGACCTTCCATGAGAGTATCTAGTATATTACTTGGTAACGCTGTTATCGGAGGACGGAAAGCATAGCGATCGTTCTTCTTTGTATGCACTAATTTAATTGAATGAAATTTTTCGTTTGGAACTGGAAGGTCAGTATTTTCACAAGCCGTTTTCAAGTCCTTGCCTTGTAGTAGCTCATCAAACAATCGAGCTATCTTTTTCCCAGAGCTTATGCTCGAAAGTTTTGCTACTTTATACCTCAATTTATCTGATTTCTTTGCTCCCGAAAGAACTGATTTAAAATCTGAGTTTCTCCATTCAGAAAAAACATCAACCTTTGCTTCTGAGATAAGCCCGTAACATAGATTTTGCTTAATTGTGCCACCAATCGATGATCTACTTATCCAAAACTCAACGTAGACAGCTTCATTAGTTAAAAGACTAGAAAGGTTCTTGTTTAGAGAATACTCACCGCCTTGAAATATATCCTTCACTACTTCATTCATTGCCACAGCCCTGATCTTGTTTATTTGCCCACAAAACTATAGCACACTAACAAATTATCGTTTACTTTTCATATTGTGCTCAACGCCACCTTAATCTTTGTGACTCTAGGTCCGCTCGAACGCAGGACTCGCAATTGATAGAATCCAGATCAGATTATTACATGGGCTCAGGCCGATAATAATTGATCCTCTGGTTTAATTGACTAAGAAACTCTAACACTCCCCAAACTCCTTCTTAACCCCAATCGACATCCTTTCGCGGAGACGATACAGCGAAGTGGTACTTTGGTAGCCCAGCTTAGAAACCACTTCTCGATTCTGTAGAAGCTCACCCTCTCCTCGACTCATGAGGTTCTCTATAATCTCTCGGCGAGCTATCTCGATAAGGTCCTTGAAGAAGAGTTCCTTTTGACTGAGCTTTCGTTGGAGGGTTCTGGGTGACATTCCCATAGCGCGGGACATATCACGCAAGGTCACTCGCTTGCCCTGTAAGAGTTGCTCCCGAACCAGACTGTAGAGTCGGGTCTGAAAAGAGTATTTGCTCTTCACATGCGTTAACTTTTCTTCGGCTTGGGCCAAAAGGAACAAATTGATCTTGGTGGGTTCGTTGGCCGTTTGTTTCTTGAATTGGTCTGTCTGAAGGACAAATCCTAGATCATCTCGATTTGAGGCGAGAACACAACAACCTAGCCTTTTCTCTACTACCTCTCGCAGGACGCCCAAGTCTTCAGGCACCCAGATCTGACGAAACAACACTTTGTCACCAGCCATCGGTCGCACCAATCGCTCCCATAAACTAATAGCAAATAATGCCATTTGAAGTGACTGAGGGCTCCTCTCTCGAAGCTCGATACAGACATGAGCCTCGCCTTCGTCAGTCACCCAAGCGTGAGCCATAAGTCCCTCATGAAGAAGTGGAAGAAACTGAATAAATAGTGTCAGGGCATATTCCACATCGCCACAAGTCTTCAGCAAATGCTCGAACAAACCAAAATCTCCATCCTTGGCAACTTCAAGAAGTTTCACTGCGTCTACGGATCGAACGCCGCCCTCCTCAACATCGACCCATATTTCATGCACGAATGAAACGCGCACGACGTCATCTTCCACCTCACCCCACGCTCCTTTGGGAGCACGGCCCAAAAGACGAAACAAACACCTGCAAAATCCTGCCGAAGCATAGAGCAGCTTTGCGCCCATATCGGGGATGCGAGGAACCGCCATCTTAGTTACCCCTCACTTCAACGCCTGCATCGGGATTCTCTGCTGCGCCTTGAAGCATGTCACGAATGCTCTGCTTTAGGGCCTCGCGACCTCCTACCTGCAATCGCACGCCCGAATACTCACCCTTGCGATACTCTGCCTCTGGAAGCAGCAGATAAGCTCCATCTCGCGGAATCGTCACATCGGCAAAGTAATTTAGCATGCCCGCCTCTGCGGTCTGTGAGCTAAACTCAAAACTTCCTAGGTTTTCTGCCCGTATCATGGGCTCCTCAGGTTTTGTAGATTCATCCAACCGTATGAGCTGCCACAAACGCAGATCTTCGAGTTTCTCCATCCTGACTTGATTCTTGTTCAATTCAAAGGCCACTCGAATGGATTGAGGAAAGGAAGTGAAAACAAACTTTTCTCCGAACTTCGGAGTCAAAAACTTCAAAGGCAGATCGCCCACATAAAGAAGATTGCCTTTGCCATCCACATCATCTTCTGGATTAAAGCCTTTTTGAGAAGACTCCGTCTCGTTTCCTTGAGCCAGCAAAACATCCTTTTCGCCTTTACGAATGCGGTAAAGCCCACTGTCTCTCAAATAAACTTTTGTTTTGTCTTCAAACGTTATTTCGACTCGACTCTCGTAGCCCACACTAATTGCCACATCGCCCTGCTCAACACTTCGATATTCACCGACAGGCACAGGATAAACCGTGGAACTTCCCCGTTGCCGAACAAAACAATTTCCGTGCACACAGAGTATCCTCGCAAAAGGAGCCGAGGCTTCTTCAGCCATCAACCCACTCGCACACAAAAGAACAATCCAGAGTGCGCTTCTCACGTCCACTCCTTGTATTCGGGTTTGAGATGCACGAGTCGTCCTCGTCCCGCCTTCTTAGCGGCATACAATGCCTGGTCGGCCTCCTTGACCCATTCGGCTCGATTGAAACTCTCGCCCGACCATTGCGCGAGGCCAATACTCGCAGAAATTTTGAGTTCAAAACCTTTACCGTCTTCTGCGATTTCAGAAGGAACATGCAAAGTCGTGTTCTTGATTCGATGCAAAATACGCAAGGCTCCAAGATGGGCAGCGTCTGTTCTTACACTTGTAAATATGACCACGAATTCCTCGCCACCATACCTTCCAAAAAAATCAGGACTGCGTGATACGTTGTCGTCATCGTAGCGGATGCAATCCATAACGATCCGACTGGTTTCCTTAAGAACATAATCGCCCACCTGATGCCCATAGGTGTCGTTCACCTTTTTAAAATAGTCGAGATCAATGATCCCCAAGGCAGGAACTGTCTCAGGCACGAAGATGCCCGACATCATGCCTTCAACGAAATCTTCAAAAGCTCGATAGTTGGGCACTCCTGTCATAGCGTCTTCGTTGGCTAGATTAGAAAACTGAGCGATCTTTTCATCTTTGGCTTCCAGCACATCGGCAGTGCCCTGAAGTGCGGTGGCGATTCTTTTAACCGAAGGATCGGATGTTTGGGGAAGTTTTAAGTTCTTGAGGCGACCTGCACCAATGTCTTCCAAAGCTCTTTCAAGTAATCTGTAACTCGAATTTAAACGAGCAGAAATTACAAATCCCAACACCCCAGCCACCAATACAGCTAGCAGCACAAGACTAAGGAAAGGCGCTGCCCACAGGCTCAAGCGCTTCAGTCCTTTATCGCTCGTCATACCAGACACCGCGAGCATATCTGCTTCTTTGCGAAATGAGATGAGTATGTTCTGAGCTTCAGCCCCCGAACTCAGAGGAAACTCCAGTTCAAAAACTCCTTCTTCTAAACGAGTTTCCGAGACGGCACTGAAAACCCCACGTTCAAATTCAGTGATGAATGTCGATTCTAACCCTTCGGGCTGCTGAATCCATTCAGCTCGGCCAGCCCTATCGAAACGCAAATTCCAGCCATCCTCATATCCCGACCAAGAAAGACCTAACTTCATCTTTTCTAAATTCAGATGAAGCGAAGAAATTCCATACGCCTGTGCTAGTCCTCGCCATTCCTTTGCAAAAACAAAAGCAGTGCTGGCCCCGACAAAAACAGCGACAAATAAACATAAAAACAAAATCTTCCACTTAAGCGACATATCTAGTTTTCCACTCCAGTAAAATTCCCCTGAAGGCGAATTACGATGCGTCGATTCTCTGCCTGATTTGCGGGAATGGGTTCTCCAACGGGAGTGCGGTTAGGCAATACCGGCTTGGTATCTGCAAGACCCAATGGAGTCATATTCTCCCTTCTGAATCCTTTGGTTTCCAAAAGTCTTACAACAGTAGACGCGCGAGCCGCAGACAGCTCCCAGTTGCTAGGATAAATACCCGAACGAATGGGCACATCATCGGTGTGCCCTTCAACAAAAATCTTAAAGCCGCCACCCGTTTCGACGAGAACATCGGCGATGCTATCCACAAGTTCCTGAGCTTTAGGAAGCAAAGCCGCCGCACCCGAATCAAAAAATAGCGTTCCTTTGCAATTGATCGTCACGCCTTCTTCGCTTTGGGTGAAGCTCACTTCTTTATCAAGATTGATATTAGCCAAAACTTTTTTGATACCTTCGCCGACTTCCTTGTAAGGCATCGAGTACTTGCCCCCCATCTGCTCAGAAGTAGCCTTTTTCATTTTTTCGATTTTTTGATTGTCTGGCGTGGACATCGACGAAAGAATCACAAAGAAACCAAAAAGTAGTGTCATCAAGTCAGCATAAGAAACAAGCCAGTTTCCCTCGCCATCATCATGCGCCACAGAAACGGTTTTGGTTGTGGAACCAAACAAGCCGCCTGCCTTCTTTTTGTTTTCTACTTTTGATTTTTCCTCAAACATGGCCTCTCCTGCTCATCATTACTGCGGAACTAAGCCACGTCTTTCATTTTATTTCGTTGTTTAGGGCTGATGTAACTCTTCAAGTATTCTGAAACGATCAGCGGATGTTCTTTGTTCTTAATCAGAAGAACACCATGCGCGATGATCTTTCGTATCGTTAGATCATCATCAGCTGCGTGGGTGAGATTTTCTCCCACTGGGATAATAAATACGTTGGCAAGAATGAGTCCATAGAACGTCGCCACAAGAGCAATCGACATGGCGGGACCGAGCTTTTGAAAAGCATCAGGAGCACCGAGTCCTTGCAATAGCGCAATCATACCGAGTGTTGCTCCCACAAGACCAAAGGCGGGAGGAAACTTACCAATGATTTTGTAAGTCGCCCCTTCTTTTTTATACATTTCGTTTTGCTGCTCAACTCGCATGGCCAAAACTTCCTGAAGCTGATCGTCGGTCAAGCCGCCTTTGTCCATAAGCACCAAAGATTCCTTAAAGAAATGATTCTTAATCGTGGCACTCTGATCGGAAATCGATTGGCCACTAGCTACGGCCTCACTTACACTCACAACCTCATTGATCGTATGGAGGATTTCTGTCTTTTGACTTCCTGTTACCGTGCGCAGAAAAATCTTAAAAAGAGACAACAAATGCGTCAGAGGCAAACAGATCATAGCCGCAGCCAGTGTGCCACCCAGTACAATCACCGCCGCATGGGCATCCAAAAATACTCTAGAGTTCTCAAGTCCTTGAGTTACTGAAAACCCGATAACACCAAGGCCTACAATGAATCCAAGAGGCGCTGAAATATTCATGTTGTTGTTCTCCCTCGTTCAAATTTTTAAAAAACATAATTCACTCCAAAAGACACAAGCATCCATTTGATTTTGACCCTTGTATCCGACCCTCCAAAAGGAAGGAGTGTATAACTGATTTCGGCATTGGCCTCCCAATGGCGGCTCAACCGGTAGTCGAGTCCAAGAATCATGTTCGCAGCACTTGTGGAACCCGTCAGCGATTGATCCTGTGGATCGGTTGCAGTTGCATCGAGAATAAGAACATAGTCACGAGACGAAAACTCCAAACCTGCATAGGGATTCCATGTCCTATGACGAAGCAGATGATCGCCAATTCCGTCCGACACCGTAACCGCCGTCCCAGCCCCCAAGTAGTAATAGCGTCCCCATAAATCCCAACCCTTCAGGGGAACACGAGAAAAATTGCTTTCAATTTTATAGGCAGCGCCGAGCGCAAGTGTTTCCCTCAAATAAAACGCTCCGCCAAGATTGACCCCGCCATAGGTGATCGTCGATCCACTGAGAGTTCCAGCGTTACTAATGATGCCTCCGCTCATCCGAGCGTAAATTTTATGAGAGAGAATTTTTTGCGATATAAAAGCTGACTTTTCAAAACGAAGATCGAGATCTTCTCGATTGGAGACATTTGAAATCTCCGTATTAACCTCAGGCGTCTGAGCCACAACTCCACTAGAAAAGAGTCCGAGAAAAACCCCGAGAACCACCTTTCGCGGAGAACAGCAAAGAACCTGAAAACTTCTCATAATCAAGACGCCTTCCGTTCACTTTCATCTCCATCATCATCGACGATTTCGGCATCAGCAGGACTATTGGACATCGAAGCCGAAGTATGGGCAGCGACTCCACTCAAGGTTCCTTCTTTAAGAGCCAAAGCTCCCACCTTCACCTGATTGCGCAGATAATCGAGGAACTCACGTGCAAAGGCACGCATGGTGTCCTTGCGTTTTGCATCTGAACTCGCCCTGAGCTTGGCTGCATAATCCAGTACGATCTTCTTCGCGTTGCCATCAGGCAGAAAGCTCTCAAAGCGTTTGGCATGTTTTGCAGGCAGTATAACGAGCAAGTAGGACTTGCGCTCGTTATCGAGTCTCTCAAAGAGTTGCGAAAGCACTGAGTCTTCAAAAAGATCAAACTTAGATGGAGTCCAAACAAACTGCGCCATAGAAGCCGCGTATTCGGGAGCTTCTTCCAAAATTTCATTTACAAAGAGATCATCCTCACCAAAATCCATCGAATAGATCGAATCCGAAAGCGAAGGCAAAATTCGATTCACAAAAAGGTCGTGAGACTCTCTTTGTTTCTTGGCCATAACGGCATTTTCGGAGACGGAGATCCCTATTTCAGAAATAATGCTTTGGGCGGCTTGCCTGACGGGTCCCTCTTCCGAAATGAGAGAACCTCGGACAAGATTTTTCCAAGTTACAGGATCAATGTCTTTTGAACGTTTTTTGAGGTAATCACTGCTCAAAAAATCTGCCGCAACTCGCCAACCTTCTGGAGAGTTGATCTTTCTTGCCACCTCAAAAAGGCGCTCCTGTGGAGCACTCGAAAGCAAGAGAGAGTCCTCGTTAGAAAGTGATTCCTCGACGACGCTACCGCCTGCAAGTTTTTTCATCTCAATTCGCTCAATAAGACGTTGAATCCATCCGCCTGCATTGAAACCGACAATCTCTTGTTCCAAACTGTAGCTTGTGGCACGTAGAATCTTTTCGATTCCTACAATTTCTCTGAGCTTCGTCTTGGCCTCAGAACTCACCTTAGCAACAAGAAACTTCAATCCCAGCAAGTCTTCGGGATCATTCTCGATGGACCTTGCAAATAGCAAAGGTGTATCAAAGATATATTTCTCGATAAATTCGAGATTTCTCTTCACCTCGACATTTGATACAGGTGTGCTCGGAGGCAAGACTCTGCGATTTTCAGACGAAGCAGAATCACCTTGAGGTAAAGCTTTTAGCTCAGGAGCCGACAAAGTTAGGGTTCCACCTGTACTAGAATTAGAAGCAGGTTTTATCGATCGCAATCCTTCGCCGATTTCACGGGCTGAATTTTTGACCGAGGAACTAATAGTTATGAATCCCGCAAAGACCAGAAGTCCTACGAGTAGAGGAAT
>CAZXHL010000107.1:0-9541 GCA_964640545.1 uncultured Bacteriovorax sp.
TCCAATGACAAATATAGTCCCTAACTTTGAGTTCTTTAGGGTTTTAGTTTTCGAGCCTCAAGGCGAAACGAAGTTGCGCTTAGACGCTAGAAGGCCATATGGTGGTGGGAGAAGGATTCGAACCTTCGAAGACAAATGTCAGCAGATTTACAGTCTGCCCCGGTTGGCCACTTCGGTATCCCACCATAGGACCTGACTATCTAATGATCATTTGAACGATCACTATCGAGCGTGCGTTTTGGAAATTTGGAGCTGGCTATGGGACTTGAACCCGCAACCGCCGGTTTACAAAACCGGTGCTCTACCAATTGAGCTAAGCCAGCACTCCTGTTTCCAATCCGTCGCAAACTTTTCAATCTGACAACGAGCGCAGCCAAAATAGTTAGTAGATCCCGCGACTTTCGACAAGTGCTTAGGCAAATTTTTTCTGAGTATTCGCCCTAGATCCTTTTGGATCTATTGGGAATAGAGAGCGTAGAAAGCTAAGGCACTGGCGACGGAGACGTTGAGGCTTTCGACGGATTTTTCCATAGGAATCGACACCTTATGGCTAGATTTCTCGAGGAGACCCGGGCGGACGCCCCTGCCCTCTGAGCCCAGAACCCAAATCACATGACGTGTGCCGGACTTGGCTTTGAATTCGCCAGCAAATTCCTGAAGCCCCTGACCATCCATATCGAGAGAAGCCACGGCCACTTCGCATTGACCAGCTTCAGAAGCCTCATCAAAACTTCGAAAGATCTGATTGGTATTGCCGAGCTCAAACATAGCCACCCTGAAACACTGGCCAGCAGAAGCCTGCGCCACAACCCCCGTCACGGGCGCTTGATTCCTACCTCCGAAAATCACACCTGACAGGCCGAAGGCTGCTGCACTTCTCAAGATAGCGCCAAAGTTTCGCGGATCTTCCACTCGATCGAGCAAAGCCCATTGGTAAAGTTTATCTTCCGAAGCAACTTCGAGAGCCTGATTGAAATCTCTGATGTCGCCCACAGGAGCTGCCTTCATGGATAGCAGCACGCCTTGGTGACGTTTGACTCCGTAGTCCTTTGGAAAGTTAGCAACTTTTTTGATTTTGATGCCTTGGTCTTGGGCGAGTTGCACGAGCGACTCCACTCCATCAGCCTTGTGGTCCTTCAGATCGGTTAGCATTTGGAATTCCAAAATGCTTTCGGGATAATTTTCTAAAACGGCTTCGACGGAGTGTTTGCCCCAAATCCAAAAGTTCTTATCTTTCACAACAGAAAGTCCTTAACCTTTAGGCCTCTAGCTGCTCAAGCAAATTATGCAAAGCCTTATTAAAATCAGGGGCATTCCAAAGGGCGCGCCCCACAACAGGCATGAATGACCCCATAGCTAGTGCCTCATCGAAAGTCATCCGCCTTTTCTGATCACTCCCAACACCTTTCATATCGGCTGTGAGCGATATTCCTGGGGTTACGAGTTGAGCCGCGGGGTAAAGTTCCAAAATACTTTCGATTTCAAAGGGAGAACACACAAAGCCTGTAAGACCGCACTCATGTCCCAGTGAGACGAGAGTTTTGACTTGGGATTTGAGATCGTGCGCAAAGCCAATTTCACGAATGTCGTTTTCATCGAGCGAAGTCAGCACTGAAACTCCAAAGAGTTGGACACTATGCTGCTCGGCTGCGTCCTGTGCAGCCTTGAGCATCATTCGTCCGCCTGACAAATGAACAGTTATGAACGATGCCCCTAGATCGGCCCACGTGCTCACGGCATCTGCGACCTGCGAGGGAATGTCATGAAGTTTGACGTCGATAAAAAGCTTGAAGCCTCTGTCTCGAAGTTTCGTAAAATCATCTGCAGTCAAAAGAGGAAGCAAACGAAGACCGAGCTTCAATACAAGTTTTGGATGATATTCTAAGGGATCAACGGCTTTCCAAAAATCTTCTCTGCTTGTTTGGTCGAGAACGAGTGCCATCACACTCATTTGGACTCAAACCCCAACTGTTTCATTTTGCGATGTAAATGGGCTCGCTCAATCCCGAGAGATTCTGCTGTTTTCGTCACGTTGCCTGAATTAGCAGACAATCTCTGCTGTAATAACAACGATTCGAATTGGCTACGAAGTTCGCGAAGGGGTCCTTTGAGTTGGGTGCTTTGGAATAAAATATCCAACTCACCTGTTCCGCCTGCGGGAGGTAAAGCGACATCTTCTGGAAGATCGGCCAGAGTAAGCTCCTTCTGGTCGGGTCTAGACATGATCAGACATCGCTCGAGCAAGTTTTTCATTTCTCTCACGTTCCCTGGCCAATCATATTGCTTCATCCAATCGATGAGCTTGGAATCAACCTCAGGAAAACTTCGACCGTATTCACGTCCAAGGAGTTTGATAAAGTGCTTTGATAGATCTGCAATATCTTCTGCTCTGTCTCTAAGAGGTGGGACTTCAACCGCCACAACTTTCAGAAGAAAGAAGAGGTCTTCTCTCAACATTCCTGAGTCGACATTTTCTTGAACATTCTTCGGAGCCGATGCAATGATCCGAGCATCAAAGTCAACAGCCTGAGTGCGCCCCTTCCGCAGGAATCGCTTCTCTTCCAAAATACGGAAGAGCCTTGCTTGTGCTGCTACGGGCATTTCACTAAGACCATTGAAATAAATCGTGCCACCTTTAGCAAATTCCAAACGACCAGGATTGTCTCCAATGCCGAGCATCTCTTCTTCCCAATCATCTTCGGTCAAAGATGCACAATGAATCGTGACGAAAGGATGTTTGGCTCGTTCACTCTTCATATGGATGAGCCTTGCAATTAAAGTCCGACCCACTCCACTCTCTCCGAGCAAAAGGACGTGAGAATGAGCAGGAGCCACACGCTCCATAGACTGAGACAGTTGCTTCATCGCAGGACTGTGGTCCACGAGATCCAAACTTCCCATAAGTTGTTTCATAAGAGATTGGTTTTCGAATTTCAAAAGAGAGGTTTCACAAGCATTGCGAAGAAGAACCAAAACTTTTTCGAGCTCAAGTGGTTTTTCTAAGAAATCATACGCGCCCATACGAATAGACTTTAGGGCCAATTCAATGTTTCCATGGCCCGACATCATGATGATCGACATCGCAGGATAAAGTTCCAGGCTAGCCTTCAACAATTCAACGCCGTCTCCCTCCGGAAACCACACGTCGAAAAGAGCGACATGGAAATTCTGCTCTTCTAACTTTTGTAAAGCTTCTTTGGGACTCGAAACACTTTGAACTTCGTAACCTTCGTCTTTTAAGGCAAAGGACAGAGAGCTTTGAATGTCGAGTTCATCGTCAACTATGAGGACACGTCTAATCATACTTGTAACTGATTCTCGCCGGCCACTGTCGGGAGTTCAAGCACAAAGCGAGCTCCTTCCGCCGGCTCGCAACGCACCCTGCCTAAGTGCTCGATCGCAATTCTTCTCACAATAGCCAATCCCAGGCCAAAACCTGAGGCCTTCGAGGTGATATAGGG
This sequence comes from uncultured Bacteriovorax sp., assembly GCA_964640545.1. Classification (GTDB taxonomy): domain Bacteria; phylum Bdellovibrionota; class UBA2428; order UBA2428; family UBA2428; genus JBGSZX01. The sequence goes on from CAZXHL010000107.1 coordinate 3,462, forward strand.
GTCAAAGATCTTTTCTTGCATGCTCTCGGGAATCCCAGGTCCATTGTCTTCAAAAACAATCCGCACCCAAGCTCCTGCCGTAAGTGAAGCTTCGATGCTGACTTTGAACTGAGGATCTTTGACGCCAGCTTCTTCCATACTTTGAATCGCATTATCGGCGAGGTTCACGAAAACTCTTCGCAAGTATTCGTTGTCGGCCTTGATGATGACCTGCGATACGGCTTCTTGAACATCGTAATCAATTTTTGTCTGCGGATGTGTGAATCGGTAGTCGTCCACAAGAGCCTTAAACGACTTGACAAGATCCACTCTTTCAAAATTTGGCTCAGGAAGTTTTGCGAATTCAGAGAACTCTCTAACAAGATCTCGAATGACCTTAACTTGCTTTGAGATTTGTCCTAAGCACTCTTGAACCATGGAATTGAGAGCTTCATCTTCTTCGAATAGCGGCGTCAACCTGCGGCGCATGCGATCTGCAGAAATCTGAATAGGCGTGAGTGGGTTCTTGATCTCATGGGCAACACGTCTTGCGACTTCTTGCCAAGCTGCGAGCCTCTCAACACGAGCCGCATCCGACACGTCTTCTAGAATCATCAACCAGCCAAGAGCTTGTTGGTATTCGTCAATCACCCAGATTCCAGTGGCACGAATCGACTTCACAGCAGATAGCCTGCCTTCTCCACTTCGGAGCTCTAGAATTTGATCAATAGGCCGGCCGCCAAGTTCTTCACTCTGCTTAAGCCAAGACTTGATCTCATCCTCTACACCCAATGTCGGGAAAACTTCGAACAAACTTCGTCCCACCGCTTCTTCAGGATTCCAATGCTCCTTGACTGACGGATTGACAGAAAACTCTAAAGCTTCCACGTTCACTCTTTGCACCTGGAAGTCTGGACCGACCACAACAACACCACGGCGAATACTCGAGAGAATGTTTTCAAGGTAGCGCTCGCGCTCCTCGAGGTCGCGAACGAGCGAGACAAGCTGAGCGTTGGCTTCTTCGATCTGTCGACTTTTCTGGCCTACTTCTTCGGCCATGAGGTTGAAGGCTGATTTCAAAACTTCAAGATCGGCCCCTGGAGATTTGGATGCTTTAAAGTCTTTCTCAGGGCTCCATTCGGTAGGAATGCGATAGGTCCATTGACCGCTTCTGAAAGCTTCGGTTCCCTTCAAAAGTTCACTTACGGGATCCGTGATGCTCTTTGCGATATAAAGACCCGACCACGTCACAACAAACATGATGAAAATGAAAAATGTAAAAAGAATGAGAGTGTAGTTAGTTTTTAGGCTGTCTTTTAAAAGCCGTGTTTTCTGATATCCAACAAAAGACCCTTTGAGTTTTGCGATGCGCGTCTTCAAGCCGAGAGGAACCGTGTAACTTAAGACGACAACGAACGTTTCTGTCCCCACCCCAGGAACCCTCAGGTAAATAGGGTGAAACTTCTGCAGGAGATCTCCATCGCCGTATTGGCGAATGAGATGAAAGGAATTTCCCCTAAAGGCCTTTTCCAAACTTTCTGTAGAGGCACGAGGCACAGCCCAGGTCTTTGTGTCTTTCCCAAGGGCTTTCTTTGGTGCCTCCAGTAGAGATCGATAGAGCTCAAGACCTTCTACCGGAAACTGATCCAGCATATTGCGCAGGTCTTCTTCCTTGGGAGCGCGATTGCTATTGCTTAATTGAGCGACAATACGCTCCGCAAAAAAGTCAAGATTGTCTTCGATCCCTTTGTAGTGAACATCCGCGATGGCTTGTGAATCCTCAAGCGCACTAGAAACCTGCCCGCCAAACCAACGATCAAATCCTTGCCGAATCACAACCGAACTTGCTACAAACAGTACAACAGCAGGAATCATTGAGAATGCTAGAAGCGAACTGACAAGGCGCCACCGCAGCCCCCCACCAAGGCTTCCGCTTTTTCGTGCTAGGTAGGCGCGGAATAAGTTTCTTGAAACCAAGAAGACCAAGAACAAAATTAAAATGACGTTGAGATACAAAAGTGCAAAGTAAAATAAACTTTGCTCAAAACCAAAGCCTTGCGCTTTGTCTGTGAAGAAGACCTGGAGAGAAGTCGTGACGACGAAAACCAGCATGAGAAGAATCGCAATGCGACGCTCTCTTTTGCGTTTTCTTGTTTCCTTGTTTTCGGACTTATTCACAAGCCCTTCATCTTCGCCCATTCGAGAACATTAGAGCCCATTTCCTAGGCTTGGTAAAGTTTTCACTGTGCGCGGTAAAAAGTTGGTGCTCCTGGAGCTTTAGAATCGCATCGTGATTGATCTCAACGTCTTAAAATACTTGGTATTCCTAGTAGGACTTAGCGGGGATAGCAGGTGCCACATTTGTCTCTAAGAGCCGAGATGCCGCGGTTCTGCTAGGAATACCAAGTATTTTAAGAGGTTGAGATGGAACGTAGCGTTTCAATAAAGAGCACCAACTTTTTACCGCGCACAGTGAAAGTCTTATTAGGACTAATCTCGGGCTTGGAAGCGACCGTTACGGTCAATCACACCCTCGATGAGCGCGCCCTTGCGAATCGCCTCTGTCAGCGTGCGCAAGTGCATGGAATGTCCGGCGCAGTAGGCATTGATTTGACCAAGGATAGGCCCACCAGCTAAGGAAAAATCTCCAACCACATCTAGAAGCTTGTGAGCAGCTAATTCATTAGGCACGCAAAAACCTTCCGGATTGATCACTTTCGTGCGACTCATTAGCAAGGCATTTTCCATACTGCCCCCCCTGGCGAGTCCGCGTTTTTCGAGATCTTTTAACTCTTCCTCAAAGCCAAAAGTTCTCGCAGGAGCGATGTATTTCTGAAAAAGAGCGATGTTTTGAGAGATCTGCGACCAATCCAAGATGAGCTGACTACTTTGCTCCCATGCATCAGGAAATTTTACCTGACAGCTGTATTCTGTGATGGCGCGATTGAGATTCTTCTCCGAAGAAGGAAGCAAAAGCATTTTACGATCGCCGTCCGTAATTTCAAAGGAACGGATGATCTTCCATGCAACGTCGTCTTCTGTGCGCCTATGTTCTCCCGAATCAAGAAGCTCATACTTACTGAAAAATTTAAGCCAATCAGCGCAAGCCCCATCTAAAATTGGCAATTCATAAACTCTTTCTAGGTTTTGAGATGGACGGCCACTTTCCGATTCCACAATTTCAATCTCAGCATCAAAGCCTCTAAGGCCCGCCACATGAAACGCTGCCATGAAATGTTCGACAGTTTTAAGTTCAATACGTCCCGCGGAGCGGCCGGCATCCGAGCGAAGGACGAGGGCCGTTGCCCTCGCCGTTCCACTAAGCCTCGACCAAGAAGCAGGAGCATAGAAACACTCCCCCCCAACACAAACTCGAAAAACTAAGCTTTGGTGCTTGGGATTGCGATGAAGTTTAAGACGAAAAGTTTTTCCGGTGTGAATGCCCACGCCTTCAATCACAGCCAAACATTCGGAAGCAGCTGACAGGTCATAACTCGCCCCAAAAAGGCGGTGCTCAAAGCTGTGAGTATCAAGAAATGCCACTATCTCTATTTTGAACGATCTACGTATATCTTGGCAAATCTTTTAAATATTAAATACTTAGTAGTATCTTTCACGACACATATTTACAAGCTCTGTGTCTTTAATAAGACAATCTTTATTGGCGATTAAAGCCCGCGCTGCACATCAGATGCTGGAGCCGGAAGCCCCATCACTTCATAGGCCAGATCCGTCGCAACGCGGCCCCTCGGCGTGCGCACAATCAGCTCTTCCTTAAGCAGGAAAGGCTCGATGGTTTCTTCCAAGGTGGATTTGTCTTCAGACATCGTTGCAGCCAAAGCCTCTACACCCGCAGGGCCTCCACGAAATTGCTTCATCAAGACAGATAAGTAACGACGATCGAGAGGCTGAAGTCCGCGCGCATCCACATCAAGAAATTCCAACGCAGCCTTCACAGCTTTCACACCCCCACCAAGCTTTGCGCCTTCGACTTCGATGAAGTCTCTTACGCGAGCAAGCAAACGGTTGGCGATACGAGGCGTGCCCCGAGACCTGCGTGCGACTTCGTGGATTTCTTCACTCGAAAGTTCCACACCCAAAATCTTCGCAGAACGCTCAAGAATCTTATGCATTTCTTCAAAAGAATAAAATTCGAGGTTTAATGGAATCCCAAAGCGATCGCGAAGAGGTCCCGTAATTTTTCCTGGCTGCGTGGTCGCACCGATCAATGTGAATCTTGGTAGCGGCAAATTCACCGGCTGAGCCATAGAGCCTTCGCCGAGCATCATTTGGACTTGGAAATCTTCCATGGCAGGATAGAGACTTTCTTCCACTGCCGCATTCAATCTGTGGATCTCATCTACAAAGAGCACATCGCCTTCTTGAATATTGGAAAGCAAAGCTAGCAAGTCGACAGACTTGTCTAGAGATGGCCCGGGCGCTTGGTGCAAACGTCCACCCATTTCCTTGGCGATGATATAGGCCAAAGTAGTTTTTCCAAGACCAGGAGGGCCCGAAAGAAGAACATGATCCAGGCTTGTCTTACGCTGCTGAGCCGCCTTCAAGAAAACTTCTAATTTTGAAACGACAGATCTCTGCCCGACATATTCGGAAAGTGCTTTTGGACGAAGAATGTTGTCGGGAGCGGAAGACGTCATCTCAGATGAGGTCGATTGATTCAAATCTACTAGAGGTAATTTTTCTTTTGTCATCGTTTATCCCCTAAAACTTTGCATGCGGAGCATGCCGCCTGTTGCGTCCGTGGACCTTCAACATCTCTGGAACTTTTTCCGGATCACTGAGCTCTTGGAAGTTTTCTACTTCTTTGGAGCACTCAGAGAATAACTGATTGGTTTGAGTCGGGTTGAGCCCGAGTCCCTCGAACATGGTGATCAAAGCATCGGAAGCAAAGAGGCTTGGCTTCCAAGCTTTTGATTCTGCGATGAAGTCAGCAGATGTTGTCGCCATATCTCCAGAGAGTTTAGCTGTTGTGCTTGTTTTTGTAGAGGGCACCGAATTCTCCGGTGAGGACTGAACTCTCGTCAAAAGAGGCAGAAGAGAATTCTTCTTCTTATTCAGACCGAAGACAATCGAGTCCCAAGTCTTGGGACCAACACCTGCGATCTTGAGTCCCTTCCAAACTCCTTGCTGCATGAGTCTCATAATGTTTTCTGCTCCAAGCTCCGCCACAATCACTGCCGCAGTCTTAGGCCCCACATCTTTGACTTGTGTAAGGGCAACAAAAATATCTCTCTCATGAAGTGAGTTAAAAGCAAAAAACAATCTAGCGTCTTCGCGAATGATCTCAGCCAAGTAAACCCAAGTTTGAATCGAGCCGCCTGCTGAAACCTCCATGGCACGCATTAAAGAAGTTTTGGACGCGTAATCAACAATGTATAATTCCCCATTTTGGGTCTCCAAAAAAGCTTGGGTATCTCCAAGCTCTCCCATCACACCCAAATGTTCCGTAGAAACAATGGCTTTAACAGCCGCGAGAGGTCCCATATTTGATGCCATACTTTGTTGCCCTACCTTTGCGCTAAACTCATTGAAACTCTAGACCCGATTCGCTGTTTTTGTCGAACTTTAGCCCAAGTTGTCCACGCAATCGCAAGAGCATCGAAGGCATCGTGCGAGAGCTTGATATTGTTTTGTTTTTCGTGATCTTCGATCCAATTTGTAAGATTTGGAAAGCGAAGTGACAAAGATTTTTTTACATTTTCTTTGTTGCCGAGACCGCTGCCCGTAGATTCTTTCTTGATCGCCGTAGGCGACAACTCCAAAAGTCTCGCGTCCATGTCGGCGAGAGTTTGAAAGCAAGCCAAGCGAATCACGCCGCGCGCCTCTGTCAACTTGAAGGCCGACGAAACGTTCTTGAAATTTACCGCATTTTCTAGGCCGACAAAGCGAGGATTCCACTGCTTTAAAATTTTGGTGACTTCCTCATGGATGTATTCGAGTCGATCGCCCATGGATTTTGAAACGAGGTCGACCTTGAGGACACCTAAATCGCGCAAGCAGCACTTATCCAGGCCTTCAATTTCTACAACCGAATAGCCTAGCCGGCGCACTCCCGGATCCAGCCCCACTATGATCACGAC
>CAZXHL010000108.1:0-9310 GCA_964640545.1 uncultured Bacteriovorax sp.
AGGCGAAAGACTAGCTTGAGACACGCTCTAGCGCCTCCGCCAACCTTCGCTCGAATCGGCTTCGGCTAAAAAGATCCGTTGCCAAATGATGACTGCCTTTGCTGAGCTTGATGTATTCATTGTTTGAAAGATCACAAATCTTTTCCGCAAGTGCGCCCTCTTCACCAAGCTGGAAATTAAATCCTGCGAGATATTGCACAACGAGTGACTTCAAATCACCTTGCACAGAATTCAAAAAGACATTTCCGAAACTCGCAAAGTCAATGGACTTATACGTGATGCCAATGGCTGTCGTGGAACGGTAGCCATTGTAGCCGAAGTGACAGCGATTCAGGATGGATTGTTTCAGATCTGGGTCGAAGGAAATTCCATGATCTTGAATCTTCCACTTTGGTGCGGCCATTTGGATCTCTTTGATGAGAGTTTCTTTGCGTTCACCACCGCCCAGAATCTCGAGAACGAGTTTTCTAGGATTGCCCGATTGCTTCACTAGTTTTTGGATCTCAGCTGTAAGCACAACGAGAGAATCAATATTCAATACATTATTGATCGAGCCCAAGACACAAATTCGAATCTCTTGATCGATGGGCGCTCGTTTGTGCGGAGCTTGCGGAATGGTCCCCGTTTGCATGAGCGGAAGCCAAAGCGATTTCTTGGTCTTCGTTTTCGTGAAGCCGAGAAAATATTTACTATGGCTGATAAAAAGGCTCGCCCTGGAATAGAAGAAATTTCTCGACCAAACCCAAGGCTTGCCGAGGGTTCTCATAAAGAGTTTCTTTGTGCTGGGACTAACGGGCAAAGCCTCCGGCCACAGGTCTACAATGTCCACAACCCAAGGCTTGCCCCTGAGCATTGCAATCGTTCCCGGAATCACAGCGGAGAAACTAGGCGGCACAGAAATCACAACCAGATCCGCCTTCCACAATTTTTTTGAGAAAATAAGTTTCAACGAAAAGCTCAAATACGAAAGCACGCGTCTTAGCGAGATATTCTTTGTATAAGACGGAACTTTGATCCAATTAATATTCGGCTCAGGAAATTTCTCCAGATCATGTTTGGCCTTTGATTGATGATCCCAATTCGCAGCCAGCAAATGGTAGCTCTTGAACTTCGTTTGCTGATCGAGAAAAAACCTATGAAGCATAGACGGCCGATACCCAGGATTGGAGTGGATATGATAGGACACAAAAACGAGATTCTTAATCTTGCCCGGCATTGTAATAAATTCCTAACCTTGACCTGACGAGATTTCGCGAAGCTTCTTTGCCTGAGCCCAGTGACTCTGGATCCATTCATCAAAGAATTTGGCTTCGCCATCTCGCGTCCCGAGCGAGGCATGAGGCTCGCTATTGACTCGCTCATTACCAGGAGTGGTCTTGTCTTCGACGTCGAACTCCAAATTGTCGCTCACGCCACGAGCGCGCGCTTCGCTGGTGAAGCGATCTACGAATTCTTTCAGAGTGATTTTGAATCCACTTGGCCTTCGCTCGCTTATCATAGCCTTCGCCGATAATTCTTCGACATAAAAGTCAGCGAGCCACGGTGCGGGAATGTTATCCCAAGTTAATCGAGGCGCGTTCATTGATGGTTTCTCTCCAGACTTCCACTTTTGAACAAAAAATGGAATCAAGCGATCCTCATTCTCATAGGCTCCCACAGGGTTGGGAATATAAATTTTACTCATCGCGAGATCATGCTTTTGGCATTCATCAAAAACGCGCTTTGCAACCAAAGTCTTGGATTCTCCATAAGGGCTAAAAGCCTCAAGTCCATCGACAGGCTCAAAAACAGTTCCTGAGTGAATCACTCTTTGACAACCAACTTTTGAAAGTGCCGCGCAGACTTTATCTAGATTCATGGTCGAGGCTTCTACAGATTTTGCGATATCAAAGTCGGGCTTGCGGTAGCCTTTGATAGACGCGCCATGATTGATGAAGACATTGGGCTTGAATTCAGCGATGGCTTCAAGGAAATTTTCATCACCAAAAGAAGCTTCATAAATAAATTTCACATTGCCAGCTTCTCGGCCCCCAGCCCCTTCCGCAATCAGCGCGAGTCTCTTGCGAGACATTTCATCGTTGTAATCGGTGGAAGATCTTGTCATCACACACACAAGCTCGTGCCCCGCGGCTAGTATCGCGCGAGCAATATGACAACCCGTAAAACTAGAAGCACCTGTCATCAAGACTTTCATCACACCACTCACCAAGCCTTTTTAGAAACGGTGAACAAAGTTCGAAGCACAATCCAAATGTCCATCGATAAGCCGTAGTGACGAATGTAGTAGAGATCAAAACCAAGCTTTTCTTGAATTTCTTTGGGCGAGTTGCCCGTGTGTCCTTGAGTGATTTGAGCAAGGCCCGTGAGTCCAGGTCTTAGCATATGACGAATGTCATAAACAGGCATCTGTGCGCGAAGGCCTTCGATGCTCTCAAAAATCGCAGGCCTCGGCCCCACAAAAGACATGTCTCCTATGAGAATGTTCCACAGCTGTGGAAATTCGTCGATGTGCAGCGGCCGAATGATCCGCCCCACCCAAGTCACCCGTGGGTCTTTCTTGCCTGTGACAGGATCACCTTCGTGTCCTTGCCTCATGCTACGGAACTTATACATTTTAAATCCTTTGAAGAATCTTCCACGCCGTTCTTGGACATGAAATACGGGGCCAGGACTTGAGATCTTCACAGCAAGTGCAATGAGAAGAAACATAGGACTCAACGCCACTATGCCCAAGATAGAAAATACAATATCAAAAACTCTCTTCAAATAATTTGTGAGGGTGCGATGCACATCAAAGCCCGCACGCAACGCCCATTGAATATTGAGATGTGCGACAGGATATTTCTTCAAAAGTTCCGCATAGAATTCCGGCTCGTCCACAATGCGAATGCCAAAGTTCATCGCCTGCACACACAATTGTGTAATGCGAGTGTCTTGATAGGCTTGTTGAGTAACGATGATGTCTGATACGCCGGCGTCAAGAATCGGAGCCAGAGAATGTGCAGGACTCCAAGTCTCCTCGGTCAGGGACTGTGCCACCTTTTTCTCAGCGCGCTGAATTTTCTCAAAGAGGGTTGTATCGGAATAAAATGATTTCAACTCATCCTTCAACTCGCCAGTGATCACGCCCGCCTCACCGACGAAGATATGCTTCTGCGGAAATTGCGACACAAGCCAGCTCAGGAACATGTGCCAGAGTATCAATAATCCCAGCGCGCCTAGCGCACCAAAAAGCAAAAGGTAACGACCCGGCTGCAGGAAGAAAACAAAATGAACCAAAGTCAGCGCAGCAGCTAACGCCACGAACACGGTAATGAGTAGCGATCTCACCGCGTGAACACGCGACAAACGAGCTTCACGGTCGAAGAGCCCCACTCCCATTCCGGCCACACTCACGCACGCTGCAAAAACTCCCACAGTCCAAAATCCTTCGATCTGTGCCTGGGGCAAGTTCCAGTGAGGACTTTGCATCGCGCCCAGTAAGAATCCCAACCCCGCAACCATAGCCTCAGCCACCATCCACGGCCAAGAAGCGCTGTTGAGCAGCAACTTGCTCACGCCTTGCCTGCGATGGCTGCGCCTCAGGGCTTTGAGCTCTGACAGAGATGATGAAACAGGGGTCATGTGAGTGTTTTTAACATTCAAGCCCCTCGCGGTCGAGGCCAGCTTCGAGGCAATTGCTAAGTATGGCGAAGAAGGGGAAAGTCCGCTAAACTTCTACCCAGACAAAGAGAGCAGCGAGCCGCCCAGACATGATTTTTCATTATTTTTTACTCTATGCGAGCGTTTCCTACATGATTGGCATCGCCGTCAGCCAATCGCTTATGTCGCTCGGGAGTACTTTGCTTGCGCTGGGGTTCTTCTTCCTACTTTTTGAGAGACTTCTAGACCCGGACGAAAGGCGTGAGCTTTTGGGCTCAAGCAAAACAGAGCGCTGCGCCTTGGCCGGGATTATTCTCTACACCATTTTTGGAGCCGTTCAGCTGTGGAGGATCCGTTCACAAAATATTAGCTTAGAGATTTCAGGCCTTAATGCTGAAAATGCCTTCGAGTGGTCCGGGCTCAAGCATCTACCCCTCTTTTGCATTCCTTTCCTTCCGGTATTGCTCAAAAAATCAATGAAGCCTTTTTCACGGGCAGCGCTTAGAAATGCAGGTTTACTTTATGCCGCGGCCTTTCTCGCGAGCTGCCTCTTTGCAATCTATCAAGCGAGCGTCGAAGGCGTGATGGCCATCGCCTGGATGAAGAACCCCATTTTCCTCGCCTATAACTTACTTTTTCAAGTGCTGATGATCGCCGTGATTATTCCACAGCTTTCAAAATCCTATAGAGCGGGAGCGTCTGTGCTCATTGCCCTAGGCATGCTCGCGATCTTTGCGACCAATTCTCGAATGGCGAGTTTGTGTGTGGTGGTGCTGATTGGACTGATCAGCGGACGATGGGCCTGGAAAAATCTCAGTAAGAAGTGGATCATCATGGGTGTTGTGGCGATGTCGACTTTTGGAATCAGTGAATACGTGAGGAAGCCTTACGTTCAAGATCGCGTGCACAATGCTTTAAATTTTGATTCGCCTAGTTGGCGCGGACGACTCAAAGCCTGGGATCACAACCTGGAAATCATTAGAGACAATCCTCTCACCGGTGTTGGGCCGATGCATAATGGTTTGTATACCAGGGATTTGAACGGGTTTTGGCAAGGTCTCTGGGGCGATAATGTGGTGATTTATGCTCATAGCCTCTACCTGCAATGGCTCGCGGAATCTGGAGTGATCGGGACGCTTCTTATTCTGGCGGCGCTGGGCTGTCTGGCGCTGACTTTTCCTTATTTAAAATGGCCGCTACTCGCGTTGTTGATAAGCGGCCTCACAGAAAATGTGCTCACCAATTCCAAGCCCCTGCATGCCTTCCTCGGAACGACCTTGGTTATTGGGCTACTCAGTCAGTTGGGCTACCTGCGTCAGCCATCCAAGAACGATTCATAGACTAGGCAAAGCTTTTCTACGCTGCTAGGTTTGGGAGCATGAATTTGCTCGTAACAGGAACCGCAGGATTTATTGGTAGCTCTTTTGTGAGGCAGTGCCTTGGCAAAGGTTTTAAGGATTATCCAGGCATGGGTGATGGCGTTGAGAAAATCGTTAGCCTTGACCTTCTGACTTACGCAGGCTGCGAAGAAAACTTAGCCCCACTTGCTGGTGACGCTAGACATGTCTTCGTCAAAGGCGATATCTGCGACAAAGCCCTTGTCGAAAAACTCGTAGTCGATCACGGCATCACGCACATCGTAAACTTCGCCGCCGAATCACACGTCGATCGCTCCATCGAATCTTCTGAGCCCTTCGAGCGCACAAATGTCTATGGGACCATGGTCCTACTCGACGCTGCGAAAAAACATGGCATCAAACGATTTTTGCAAGTTTCAACAGACGAAGTCTACGGAACCTTGGGCGATGAGGGCAGCTTCACGGAAGAAACGCCTCTGGCTCCGAATTCTCCTTACTCTGCCTCGAAAGCCTCGGCGGACTTTTTCGTTCGCGCGTATGTTGAAACTCACAAAATGGATTGCGTGATCACTCGCTGCTCCAACAACTACGGCCCGTATCAATTCCCTGAGAAATTCTTACCCGTATCGATCCTGGCTTGCATGAACAAAACCGGCATTCCCGTCTACGGCGAAGGCAAGAACGTCCGCGACTGGCTGCATGTGGAAGACCACTCCTACGGAATCTGGCTCTCACTTATGAAGGGCAAAACTGGCGAGGTTTACAACATCGGTGGTTATGGCGAAGAAGAAAACATCACCATGGCCCGCAAAGTGATAGCGGCTTTCGACATCGCAGAGAGTGACGGCATTCGCTATGTCGAAGATCGCAAAGGCCACGACTGGCGCTACAGCATGGACCCGAAGAAAATTTCTGGAGAATTGGGCTGGAAGCCCCTCTGGACCCTAGAAGAAGGCCTCAAACACACCATCAGCTGGTATCAAGAAAATCGCCAGTGGTGGGAGCCTAAATTATAGATTATCGAGGAAGCGGCAGCCGAAAGGGAGAAAAGCCGAAGGCTATGTCGACGAAGTCGGCCTAAAGCAGTCGGCCTAAAGCATTGGACTCTACGAGGCAATCTTGGGGGAGGGAGGGAGGGGTCCAATTTCGCCCCGCAGAGTCTTAGGCAGGACCTATTCCTAGCAAAGTTTTCAAATAGTGAAAGAAGCTTTGGAAACACATTTGCCCGAAAACGTTACTCGCCCTAAAAGGATACCCATGAAGACGGCCTTGATCACGACGACCTACAATCAAAGCGATCTTGGATTGCAACTCGAGTCCCTCGCCCGTCAGAGCACGAAAGATTTTACAATATATATCGCAGACGACGGCAGCGGCGACCAGACCCGCGAATTAATCGAATCCAAAAAGCCTCTCTTCTTTGATGATCAAATCCAGCACATCTGGCACGAAGACGAAGGTTATAGAAAATCTTTGATTCTAAACAAAACCCTCGAAGCCCTACCCGCAGACATCGAATGGATCATCTTCGTCGACGCCGACACCCTACTCCACCCCCTATTCGTTGCAGACCACCAAGCCATGGCAGCGCCTAACCGAATTTTCAAAGGCCGCAGAGTGGAAATGAATGCCTGGCTCAGCGATTGGTGCCGCACCCACTCCAGCATCCTATGGACCGGCAGCGGATTCGACATCACTGGTAAAGCTGCCCCAGTGAACATGTCTCCCAGGGATTTCAGCCAGGACTTCTACCAAAACCTTCTGCTCAGCTCCTGGCAGAAAGACGCAAGCGGCGCCAAAACACTCAACCGCAACCGTGCTCGCCGAATTGCCAATCCGTGGATACGCAAAGTTTTCAAATACAACGAAGTTCCCGACCTCTTGGGCTCGAACTTCTCCATCTGCCGAAAGCTCATTGATAAATTGAAAGGCTTCGACACGTCCTCTGAAAGATACTGGGGCGAGGATGGGGATCTCTATGTCCGTGCACTAGAAGCCGGTGCGGAAACCGTGGGACGAAAATGTTGGGCCGTGCAGTTTCACCTCTGGCACCCAAGAAAATCTTACGATCTAGAAGCCGAACGCGAGTATCAATCCCGCCTCAAAAAAGCACAAAGCGCTAGAGCTGACTAGCCCGCGCGTTCTATTCGCCGCAATCTCTAATCAGCGGCCAACGCCCATGTAATCCATGCCCCAAGACTTCACTTGCGTAGGATTGAAAACGTTTTTGCCGTCGTAGAGTTTCTTGCCTTTGAACAAACGAGACAATCCGCCGAGTGACAATCTCTGAAACTCTTGCCATTCGGTCACGAGCACACACACATCTGCTCCATCGAGTGCGACCTTCGCGCTATCCACACACTCCACGCCTTGAATGCCTTCATCGACCATCCAAGTCTTGTAGTTCTCAATCGCCTTCGGATCATACGCTCGAAGCTTGTAGCCTGCCTCACGCAAAACTTTTGTGAGCACAAGAGCTGGGGATTCGCGGATGTCATCGGTATCCGGCTTAAACGCCACACCAAGCAAAGCAACCGTCGTTTCGGCAGGCTTCGGAAATGATTTCTTCAAATCGTCTACGAAAAATAATTTTTGTGATTCGTTGAAGCTGTGGACTGTTTCCGCCATAGAAGCGTCCACACCTTTTTCCTTGCAAATGTGAATGAAGTCTTTGACGTCTTTCGGAAAACACGAACCACCGTAGCCAAGACCCGCATAGAGATACTTCGATCCAATTCTAGAATCCGAACGAAGCACAGCCTCGACTTGCTTCACATCAGCGCCATAGGCTGTCGCGAGGCGACTCACTTGGTTGATGAGGGAAATTCTACTTGCAAGCATGAGGTTGGCAGAAAGTTTACTAAGCTCTGCCGTTTCGTGATCGGTCACGAAAAGAGCATGACCGCTATGAAGAAGTGAGCGATACAGCGACTTCACGCGCTCCAATGCCCAGGCTTCTGTTCCGCCGATCACCACTCTTTCGGGACGACGGAAATCTGCAATCGCAGAACCTTCTTTCAAAAATTCAGGGTTGTTCACCACAGCAACTTTGTGTTTGGGAGCTAGTTCACGAATCAAGTCTTTGACTTTTTGTGCTGTGCCAACGGGAACTGTGGATTTGAGAACCAGCACTACGTCTTCTTTCGAGGCTTCAACGGCGTCTTTTGCGGCTTGAAACACATAATCGAGATTGCAAGAGCCATCCGGATTCTCTGGAGTTCCTACCGCGATGAAGACAACTTCTGGATTTGCGACTGCGAAAAGTTCTTTGGAGCTAGCGTGAAAGCGAATGTTTCCATCTGCACTCGCGTCTTCCAAGATTCCTTCGAGGCCTGGCTCGTAAATGGGAACTTCGCCCCGACGAAGAGCCGCTAATTTCGTAGCATTAACTTCTACAAGGTCGACCTTGAAACCAAAAGAAGCGAAGCAAGCGCCGGAAACGAGGCCCACATAACCCGCTCCGATGACGGCAATGTTTTGAACTTCTTCGAATGAGTGATTGGTGCTTTCAGACATGCGCTAGGGTTTAGGATGGAATCCGTCCCTAGGCAAGTCAGCTACTTCAGTCCGCCACTAAGTCCCGTTTTTTGGATCGAGTCACGAGCCGCTTTCGGCACCTCTACCGGACGTGCATTCGGTGCAGCTGCCGGCACCTGAGTTGGAACCCTTAGCACGGGCGCTGATTCCGAGGCTGAACCACCTCTCATCGCAGGCAATTTGCCCATTCCAGCAGAAGCCGCATCCACCCCACTGACACCCTCGAGAATACGCTTGTCTTGGGTTTTGGCACGAGCTTTGTCCATCGCATCGCGAGACAAGACGTTCTCCCTCCCTTTTTCCACCAATCCAGGAGTGAGCCCATAAGGGTTGGCTTGAGACAAGCGGTCGTCATGGACTGGCATTTTGGAATTGAAAATCTTGATTCTTCTTTGGAGACGAGAGTTCTCAGAAATCGGAACCACACGGCTAAGCACCGCAGAACCTCTGCGATCATATACGGCGCTAACATGCATCCCTTTATTGATAGGAACACCCCCAGCCAAATTACCAACCGCCCCTACAAATACCTTCCCCTCCAAAGTCGCAACAGTTGAAGTGGATGAGATACCTTTATCTTCGTGCTCAACAAGAAAAACCGTTCCCCGAACACCAGCCACCACCGCTGGAGTCACGACTTTATATTGATCTAATCCTTGTCCTGTATATTTACGATGGACATTAGATTTGATGGAACCTTTTTTGAGATGCAACTCTGTTCCTGGCTGAGTCTTGCCATTGGATGCTCTTTCGATTCTTAACTGGGTGTCAGG
>CAZXHL010000109.1:0-9209 GCA_964640545.1 uncultured Bacteriovorax sp.
CGCTTTACGCTTTTAAAAAAATCATTCCCGGAGAAATCATCTCTAAACGACACAAACTTGCTATTGGAACATCAACAGCCACACTCCTCACTTCTTTTATCTATTTGGCGGTCAACCCCGGCCCCGAGCACGTGCACCCCATGAGACCGTCGTGCGTGTTTGAGGTGATATTTGTGGGTCTTCTAACGCTACCATTGATCTTAAGAGTTTTTAAAAGATCTGAGTTTTTCACAGACAAGATATTGTTTTGGTCTGCAGGACTTATATCCGGACTTTTTCCTGCATTACTCATGCAAGTCGCATGCAGCCATGAAGCGTGGCATGCACTTCTACTACACTACGCACCGGTTATCTTATTTGGACTTATAGGAATGACCGTTATGAGAAAAATCTACATCCAACGAAATCGCTAAGTTTGGATTCTATAAAAACGTTTTTAGCGACTCAATCTATTGAGTCAAAGCGCAATGGAAGACTCGAGAGCTTCCTAAATACTTTTGCCAGGTCGGCTAGCGGCCACCATTCGTAGAGAAAGATATTGACTGGCTTCCACATCGACACCCACCCCACAAGCAACAAACCTTCACGTAAGAACTTATCCACAAACTCACTAGCCCAAGTATTTTCAATCATCACTGGCAGGACAATCGCCAAAGAAAGAAATGTCGAGCCAATCACCAATGTCTTCAGACCCAGCACAAATGTAGTACGCAGTTGCTTGAGAGTTATCTCTTCTCGATACAAAAAGAATTCTCGAATAGCCACATCAAGATCCTGATGCTCTTCCTTGGTCATTTCGACTTGAGTAATGATTTCAATCGCACCCAAGCTTCGATAGCCAACCTCTTGTGCGGATGAGACCAGATATTCAACAATGTCATCGTCAAGATCTTTGCTTCGATAAGGATTGGGGTCCCTCTTATCAAAGAGCTGTTCGAGATTTGCAATATTCAACTCAAGAACGGTCTTTGAATTTTCTGTTTTGTATCGCTTAATCCTTCGCATACGGTGATAAATCTCATTATATTACGACCTAGCTTTTTAAACAGCGCACTAAAATCAAATCTTTTGTTGGCATAGACAGATGTCCTGCTAATCTTATCCAATGAGTCAAAATGCGATTTTAGAAGCCGCGAACGTTGATATGGTGATTATTCCCAGAACGGGAGACATCGGAAACTTCAAAGTCCAAAGAGCCCTCCCTTTTAAGGACAAAAGAATGGTTGGTCCTTTCATTTTTTGGGATCAAATGGGGCCGGGTGAATTTTTAAAAGGAACTGGGGTCGACGTTAGGCCGCATCCACATATCGGCTTATCAACCGTGACCTACCTCTTCGACGGCTGCCTAGATCATAAGGATTCACTCAACAATTCCTTGAGAATTGTTCCGGGCGATCTCAACCTAATGACTGCGGGTAAAGGTATCGTTCATTCGGAGCGAACCGGGCAGGACATAAGATCTGAAGCTTCAAGTCTGTTTGGCATTCAGAGCTGGCTTGCACAACCCCAGTCAAAAGAGAATGGAGACCCTAGCTTTGTGCACTACGCAAAGTCTGAGCTTCCCGAGTTTTCAGATTTTGGGGTTCGGGGACGAGTCATTTTAGGAAACTTTCTGGGAACTCAGTCAAAAGTTCTAACCGATTGGGATACTCATTATGTAGATCTCAATCTTCAAAGAGGTTTCTCTATTGAACTTCCGCGAGATATCGAGGAACGGGCCCTCTACCCCATTGACGCTCCGATCTTAGTGAACGGACAAAAATTCCCCGCAGGTCAAATGCTGATCCTAAAACCAGGAAGCGCTACAATTATTAAAGCTGATAGTTCCGATCTACGAGTCATGCTCCTCGGAGGCGCGGCAATGGATGGGCCACGCCATATTTGGTGGAATTTTGTTTCCTCAAGCAAAGAACGAATCGAAGAAGCTAAAAGAGACTGGAAGGACGGAAAATTTGCCGCAGTCCCTGATGATGATCAATTCATTCCACTTCCGGAATAAGATTTTTATTTGATGGGCCTACAAGAGCGAACAATATTGGTTAGGCAATGAAGCCCACCTTGCAGATGATGAATCAAGCCACTATTTACATAGCGTGGCGTTAGGCCCAAGGACCGGATCGAAGCATCGATATCTTTTTGAAAAGCCTCGTAAGGTTGTTTGGGAAGAATGATGCGCTTGGAAAATAGGATTCCATTGACACTATTGGGGTTCAATGCGGAAGCTGCATAGCGCCCTTCGAGCATGAAGTCATCATCTTTAAAAAGGACCGGGAGTAAAACGGATCTAATTTTTTTACAACCTGTTTTGGCTCTGATCTTTGCCAACAATCCTGAATGATCTTTTCTGATGATCTCCTCATACTCGTCATTGGTTTCAAAAAATCGAAGGCACCGCAAAGGGAAACCCGTGAGTTCTTTTGAGATGTATTTATCTGCCAAACTGAGACAGAAATGCACTAAATCCCTTTCTTGGTGATAGGATTTTTTCACTTCTTCATCTTCAAAATCCCCAGGAAAAACGGGAGAAACATAATTCGGGAGCCGAACTGGCGAATTCTTTAAAATTTCAAAAGCACGTTTCGGAGAAGCTCTCAAAATAGCAAAATTACACGGCGCCTTGCTTGATTGATCCGGAACCACTGAGAACACCTCATCCACATGACCGGTAGCTAGCCAGGAAACATTGACTTGATACTGTTGCATTCCAAGATTTTTTGCCAACACGGATTTGGTGGTCGCAGCCATATTATCACCCACGAGCAGCAAAGAACCAGGATAAGCCTCAATATTTCCACCAAAATTACCAGCATGAAGCCGAACTTCATTTTGAACTTTTGATACCTTGCCAACAATGGGAATCTGACAGGACAAAGAAAGGGTTGTTGGAATTTCATCTCCAAAGCCCTTCTTATAAAACAAATCAATCAGACTTCTTGATTGATCCTTCATATTCACACCAACTTCGAAGTAGTCCTGAACCCATATCGTCTCAGGGGAGGTCGTTTGAATAAAGTTAATATATCTCGCCTGAGTTGGACTTAAGAACTTTTGCACTTTCTTAGAAAGTTTCTCTATCTCCTTATTTGGCAAAAGAACGTTTACCAATAACGGCGGTTCGTGTCTGGCTGCTTCATCTAGCAAGACTTCAAGAAGTTCTATTTGTTCGGGAATTGCCGATACTCCGACGAAGACTGACGCTGGTGGATAATGATTCGGCAAAATTTGAGTTCCTTGTGCAGCCGGACACAGAGGCACATTGCCTGCCAAGCTTCGGTCCAATGCAGTATAATTCGCCTGACAAATAGATTCTGAGCTTCGCACCCTTAAAGTCTCTGTAGAGAAAGAAACTGCGGACCACAATACGAAACAATGCACTGAAACAAAACGTAGAAAAGAGCTCCAACTGAACTTCAACCGGATTTTGTGCGTCATCTGATATTCAATCTTAGACCATATTAAAATTAATAGGAACTAGCCCGGGAGCATTTCTCCCCTTAAAATCAACCTTAAACCTATGAACCGGCTGATTAAATACTTCTGTGAACGTACGTTTTTGGTCAATCTACTATCGGCGTTTATTGTCATAGGCGGGCTCGTAACTCTCAAATTTATCCATACCGATATGATGCCTCAGGCGGAACGACCTCAAATCGAAGTCTCAGGTGCCATGCCAGGAGCCTCAGCCCTGCAAATTGAGCGTTATGTTGTGAGACGACTTGAAGACAAACTTTCGTCTGTAGCTTCATTGGATGACCTACAGAGTAATATTTCCAATGGAAGCTTTAATATTACTCTCAACTTCAATGCTTCTCACGTCAACATGCTCGCCTCCAAAGATGAAGTTGAAGGCGTCGTTGACCTCGTTAAACGTGACTTACCGGAATCTCTAGAAGATTTGCAGGTCAGCCAAAGCACAAGCAGGCGAAGCGGCTGGATGGGAAGCTTAAACATACTCGGTCTCGATCCTGAGGATTCGAGCGCGAGAGCCTTGAGTGACAAAGTCATTCGTGAATTTCAAAATTTGCCTGGAATTGTCTCGGTCAATAGTGAATTGGATCTAAGGCGCCTGATCATCAGACTCAAGCCCGCGATCATCTCAAACTCCAATCTTAGCACGGATCAAATCCTTAATTCGCTTCGCACTCATCTCCTGCCTAAGTACGGAGGCAGTGTTGAAAAAGACTCTAAACGTATCAACCTCGAGATTTTAGACCCCCCGCTCTCCCTAGAGTATTTTTCAAAACTACCGGTCATCACGAACTCGTTAGGAAAAACTTTTCTACTTGAAGACCTCGCTGACCTTGAATGGCAGTACTCCAAGAACCGCACATTAAGGAGACTAAACGGAGAAACCTACACTCGATTCTGGCTCTTTAAAAATTTCAGTACAGATATTCTCGACCTTGAATCCAAAGTTTTGAGTAAAATTGAAGAGGTCAATAAAACCATCCTCAAAGGGACCTCCTACAGACTCGTCTCAAGCCGGCTAGCGTCAGAGTTCGTCAGAACTCAGATCGAAACACTAAAATCCAACGCACTTCTCGGACTTCTTCTCGTTATTTTATTGTTGGGATATATCCTTGGACTCAAGAGTGCCCTCATCACGGCGTTTAGCGTACCACTGGCCTACGCCTTCGCTATGGTGATGTTTAGTATCCTAGGCATATCCATCAACATTGTCAGCCTTGTCGGCCTGATTCTAGTACTTGGTCTCTTGGTAGACGATGCCATCATTGTAGCTGAAAAATACGCCCAAAATCTTGAAGAGGGAATGCCTCCAAAGGAAGCTGCATTTTCGTCAGCTGGACAACTCTTGGCTCCCGTCACAGCTACGATAGCAACCTCAGCGATAGCTTTCCTCCCGATACTTGCGGTCGATGGATACCTAAAAGAGATGTTCTTTGCGATCCCCATTGTCTTAACGGCAACATTATTTGCAAGTTGGTTTGAGTCCTTCTTCATCCTGCCAAACCATTTGATGCATTTTTTAAAAAAGCCGATTCCTGAAAGATCAGTTATTTTACGACTACAAGAAATATATGAAAAAACGCTTAGACGATCGCTAAAACACCGCTATATCGTGCTTCTATTTCTCGGGTGCCTAGCAGGAGCCAGCGTTTGGCTTGCCACGAACAAGATCAAATCTCGATTCTTCCTTCGTTTTGGAGGTGAATCCATAGAAGTCTCTGCCTACCTCAAAGAATCAACCAGTCTCAAATATTCCGAAGAAAAGATGAAGCCCATTGAGGACTACCTATTAGCGCTCAAAGCAAAGCATCCTGAAATTGCGGAAGTCTCCTTTCGCGTTGGTAGAGTCTGGGTCGAACGGCAACGAAAAATCCATCCTAGATTTGCGGAATTTGATATTGACCTCGAATCATCAACGACTGAGACAGAAGCTAATAAACGCAAATTCGTCAAAATGATCAACGAGTTTATTGAAGCCTATCCCGGGAAAGATGACTACGAGAGACTGAGCGTCACGACTCGCAATTCCCGAAGCGAAACGAATCTGGATCAGACAGTCAGCATTCACTTCTCTGGCAATACAAGTCGCGACTTCGAAAGCCTAAGGATGAAGACCGAAGAGCTTGCCCAAGGACTACCTGGTTTTACTAGCTTTAGTTACAACGAGGACCTTCTAACAAGAGCATGGGTCTTTAACCCAGATCTAAGCGCACTAAATTCTCTAAGCTTCAGCTTAGATGACCTCACCAAACAACTTTCGCTCTATACCGCCAACAGAAAGGTCGGAAATTCCTTTCTTGGCGAAGAAGAGATCTTAATATATTCCGCGATTAGTGATTTCGCAGACCAACCAAGTTTTGAAATGTTAAATTCCATTGAGCTTTTGAGTGATCAAAATATTCTTATCCCTATCTCGAATCTTGGAAAGTGGACACAGAAGGACAGCTTTGACTCTATTTTCCGAGAAGACGGCGATCGTATCTTGCGTTTTGATCTTCAATTCGATCCAGAACTAACGGACTCCACGAAGTTTAGTGCGTCCGTAAAAGAAAAGCTCATACCTGAACTCAACGAAGCTTTTCCTGATTACAAAGTAAGCTCGAAACTCGCGAATGAAGAAGCCGAAGAGAATCAAACATCGATTTTAAAAGTTGCCCTGATGTGCTTGCTTGGTATCGTTTTCATCTTGGCTCTACAGCTCGGATCTATTACCCAACCCTTTCTTGTCGCATCCGTCATTCCCTTTGGGGTTTTTGGGGCTCTATGGGCGCTATACTTCCATGGTATGGATTTAGGACTCATGGCCATGGTGGGCTTACTTGGAGTTGCTGGAGTGGCCGTCAACGATGCTATTGTTTTGGTGGACCAATGCAATATCGACAAAAGCAAAGCGTTAAAAAATGATGACTCGCTCGCATATATCATCAAAGGTTCAAAGAGCAGATTGCGAGCCATTCTGCTCACCACTCTTACAACTCTTGGGGGTCTAATCACTATGGCCTACGGCATCGGAGGCGATTCGGCTTTGACCCGCCCCATAGCCTTCTCCATGAGCTGGGGTCTTATGGGGTCAACTCTTTTGACGTTAATCGCACTCCCAGCTTTTTTGGCCGTAAGAGACGATTTGCTGCACTTCGCTGGGAAATTCAAACCCACAAAGGATGTATAGCCGCTCATTCTCATTGCCAAAAAGCCGTGAACTCAGCTAATTTGAGCTCTATTGAAACCCACATTCTTTGCTGGCATTGACCAGGCTATTTTTATTCAAGAGCTTGTCGAGAAGCACTACGTGTATCTTCCTAATTTTTTCGAAGAGGAATTTACCGAAGTTCTGGAAGAGCATTGCACTCAGCTTTTTCAAAATGGAAAAATGCGACCTGCAAAAATTGGAAAGAAGACACAACTCAAAAGAATTCCTCAAATCAGGGGTGATTGGATCCAATGGATTGATTATGAATCCAGCCCAAATTACCTAAAGCTCTACCAAAATTTCCTCAAGGAACTACAAGATTTTCTGAGGGTCGAACTACGACTGGCTTTGAAACGTTTTGAATCGCAGTTTGCGGTATACCCCGAAGGCGCTTTTTATAAGAAACACCTAGACCAACACACCCAATCTCCCCATCGCCAAATCTCAACCGTACTTTATCTAAACCAAGGAGCTGACCCCTCAGTTTCTGGTGGAGAATTAGTGTTATATGATAGCTTCGGAAAAGCTATTCGAACTTTGCCACCAACGCGTGGTAGCTTTGTCTGCTTTCTTAGTGGCCGGGTTCCGCACGAAGTCTTAAAGTCAAAGTTCGAAAGAAAGACTCTAACGAGCTGGCTTCGAGATGATGAGTTGCTTCCTCTAAATACTTTTTAGGACTGCAATGATATCTTCAGGCTCCGCCCTCTTGACGTAGTCAACATTTAAAAATGAATATACGATCTTACCATCCGGTGCGATCACGTATGTTGCGGGGATTGGAAGTTCCCACTCACCATTATTTTGGTTTTTCTCAAGATCGATTCCAAATTTTTTATAAATACCGATCAAATCCTGAGGGAGCTTAAAAACAAGTCCATACTGCCTAGCGATCTTATTGCCGGCATCAGAAAGCACATCAAACTTGAGTTCGTTTTTATCGATAGTCGTGTCTCCTGAATCAGAGCTTTCCGGGGACACAGCAATCAAAGTAGCGCCGGCCTTACGAAAGTCCTCAAGCCTCTTCTGATAGGCGCGGAGCTGAAGATTACAATACGGACACCAGCCACCTCTATAAAAGGTCAGGATGACAGGCCCTTTTTTCAAAGCCTCGGAGAGCTTTAAGTCTCCACCTCTTGCATTTGGAAGAGTGAAGTCAAGCATCTGATCGCCCTTCTTCACCGCCTTGTCAACAATCCCAGATTTCCTTAAGGTCTCGGTAGCAGTAGACATGATGGACTTGATATCATCAGGAGCTTTTCCAGAAGCTTTTTTAGCGTCTAGCTCGGATTGTAGACTGCCTTTTCCATTACTAGTTTTTGAAGCGTTCTGCTCAGCCAGTGCCCCTATCGAAATCAATACCACAAACATTACGAATAAACTTTTCATCACTCTCCCTCAACTCGATCACTTTATATCGATCAAACGTCTATTTCTTTTCAAACTTGCGGCGCTGCCGCATACCAACATTGATATCACGCCATCTCTTTTTGGCGTTAGATTGTTCTCTTTTGTCCATTTTGCGATTGGCGAAGGCTAACTCTTTTTGCAACTTAAGAAATTGGCTCCAATTCTCTTCTTTTAGAGTTCCGTCTTCAAGCGCTTCACGAATCGCGCAACCGTCTTCTTGCTCATGAGTGCAGTTACTATAACGACACGACCGAATAAGAGATTCGACTTCTTGAAAGCCAGTCGTCAAATGTGAGTCGTCACCAAAGACCTGAATTTCCCTAAGTCCTGGCGTATCAATCAACATCCCGCCTTCTTCCAAGAAAAACAGCTCGCGTGAGGTGGTCGTGTGTTTGCCCTTGTCATCTCCCTCGCGAATGTCTTGAACCCTCTGAGTTCCATCTCCAATAAAATGATTCAAAAGCGTGGATTTACCCACACCAGAAGAGCCCAAGAACACACATGTTTGCCCTGCTTGAAAGTATCGGAGCAACTCGTGTAATCCGCTCATTTCAAGAGTACTGATACAGTGAACCGGGACCTGCGGGAATTCGCTCTTTAAGGTGGCCTCTATGTCACGATAGCTCGGGGATAGATCAATCTTAGATAGAATCAAAACGGGTTGAACGTTGCCATTACGAACCATCAAAAGATATCGATTCAGACGCGGTATCTTCAAATCCTGATTTGTCGAACTTACAATAAAAGCGTATTCGACGTTTGCAGCGAGCACCTGTTCTTCCGACGTTGTTCCAGCCCTGACACGAGATATTTTTGAATACCTCGTAAAGGTTTGGTCGATGGTCGCAGACAATCGACCCTTAGAGTCGGTAAAAGTGTCTCCGAATTCCACCCAATCACCAACCGCGGGATGGACCAAATTATGATTTTTCTTTTGTTTGTATTTTCCAGATAGGGTGAGAATCATTTCCCCTGATGAAGAAATTCCTTTGTACTGCCCTCGCAGCATCGAGGTGATTCGGGCTACTTTCGAGGCCTTATCTTCTTCCAATGGCCACTCTTTTGGCCAACCCAAACGTTCTAATTGCATATCCGAATCATACTAGAAGATAAAAGCCAGACAACAAATTTTGATCTTAAGTCC
>CAZXHL010000110.1:0-9161 GCA_964640545.1 uncultured Bacteriovorax sp.
GCCCGACCATAAAGATCACAGCACCCGCCATAAGCCACTTCAGCTCGGTCGTGGGGTCAGAAGACTGAAGTCCCACATACAGGGCATAACCAACAACACCGAGGGCCGAAGCTTCGAGCCCTTTCGCGAAATACCAAATCAACGCTTTCACAAGGATTACCCTACCACCTGTCACCAGAGTTGACAGCACCCGTTTTTTTCTACAATCACAATTGAGAAACTCCTCTAAGAGCCCAATATTACATGCCCTTTTCATGGCACCACTCTTGCTCCATAGAAGGGAGAGCTATTGATATGAAGCAAACCAAATCCTACATCCGATGCAGCATTTACCTCATGATAGGCTTTGTTTTGCATTTGTCGGCCTGCCTCACAATGGCACATATCAGAGCCCAAGACCCACAAGACAACCTGAGAGTCACGAGCAGCAGCAAAGCCATCATTCTCTACGGATACAATTCCTGGGGATTCACCACGATCAAACTCTTCGACCAATGGTCGGATCTGGCAAAATACATGAACGAGAAAAAACTCAGCCTTCCGCCACTAGCGGCTGCCTATTTGCCACAGGTCTTCAACGTCAAGCTTGAAGCCTTAAATCCAGGAGAAAGTTTGATGACCGACAACCGCAGTCAGAAACATAAGGTCCTCTGGAAAAATGATGGCGGCCCCAATAAAGTGATCATCACTCCAGACCTCACGACAGCTCAGATCTTCAAAGAATATGCTTTTTACGTCGGCATACAGACTGGAAGCCTCGGATACAGTCTTCCTTTGAGTCGCCTCAAATCCAACTAATTCAGAATTATATTTGTCCCGTATCCAGCTTGAAGGAAACGGAAGAAATATCTCCTTGAACAATCGCGCCTTCGTCGATCAATAAATTTTCCGCATAGACTCTTCCAATGACTGTGGCACCGTGGTGAGCCTCAAAGGACCTCGTTTGCACTTCAACATCGCTAAGTTTGCCCTCTACTACGACTCGAGCCACATGAATGCTGCCTTTGATTGACGCCCCTTTAAGAATAAAAATACAAGCCCCAGGGTCATCCGATCGAATCGAGCCCGTCCAATCGCCCGAAAAGCGAAGTTGCCCTCGAAATTCGAAATGTCCACGTCCGGAAAACTGATCTGATATCCAGTTTTGATTCTCAAGAACTTCTAGGTTTTCCCAAATTTTCGTACTCATTTTTTTCCACCAGTCTTCAGTGTGATGTCTTGTCTTTGCTTCAACAAGAGCGAGCCTCGATTGTCATAAACCAACAAACTTGCAAAGGTAGGCTCCGTAGTTTGAGAATCAAAAAAGCCGGACATTTGGAAACGGCCACGCACTTGGCGTTGCCCCCTAAGATTCTCTAGGAGTTGTCCTTTTTGTGGATAGATCCAAGCCCCTTGTTTGCTCATTAAAGCAGGAGGAAAAGACCTCATTCCTTGCGCCCCGTGAACAAGCAAGACCCAATACAATCTGTCAGTATTGAGGGGACTTTTGCTTTCTTTTTCTAGAGCGAATTTTATATCTAAAGCTTCCGCTTTCGCATCGAAACTCACACTATATTGATCGAGCTTTAAATCCTCAGAGAGGACTTTTTTGTCATCGAGCCTGGGCATAAATGTCAGCTCTGAACTGCTCATATTCCCTTTGCCCAGAATCAAGCCCTGCTCTTGAGTCTTAAGTTTATCTCTGAGAGATTGGTTCTCTAGACGAGCGTGTCCCAGGTCCGACGTGGCATTGCCAAGTTCCCACCGGCTCCAAAGCCAGCCAACCAGCGACAAGGATGCCACCACAAATAAAACGACAATATAATTCACCGTCCGATTGAGAGCGGCTTCGGGAGCACGGAATCCCTCCCAAGCCCCTGAATCCTTTAATAAAATAATGTCCCAGATGCGGCTTTTTCGATTTGTTTGCGCCATGTTTATTCCTGAACCTAATCTTCACACCACTCACATGCAAAATCGAGTAGCTTTATAGATACGAACGCAGTGCGTCTATTGTTGTATGTAAGCCGGCACTTCAAAGAATATCTACTTAGGGAGAAAATATGGCTACAGACAACGACGAAGATACAGGGACAGAAGAAGAAGTAAAACCGAAGAAGAAGCTCAATATTGCAGCCATCTTAGGGATTACCCAAATGGTGCTAACAGCAGCCTTTGGAGGCGTACTTGTTTGGTCGCTTCAAGGTCTTGAAAAACCGACTCTGACCCATGACAAGCTCCAAGAACGTGCGATTGCCTCAGTTCACGACGAGGTCGGAGAGATCCAGAACGTGGACCTCGAGCCCTTCATCACCAACACCCTCTCAAAAAACACATTGAAGGCCGCCTTTAGTGTGGAAATCAGCGATAGCGCGACCGCCGAAGTTCTTAAAAGCCGTCTGCCAGCTGTCAGAGCACGCATTCTGACTTTGCTCTCCCAGCAAGAGGGCGGAAAACTCAAGCGAATGCACGACAAGCTTCTTTTGAAGGATGCCCTTCGAGAGGTGATGAACACCGAGCTAGAGAAGTCTGGAGTAACAGACGGGGCAGTTCGTGACGTCTACTTTTTAGAATTCATCATAATGTAATCGCCTACCTCAATATTGCCATATCAACTCTTGCGTGAAGTTAGAATCAGTTCTAACTTCGCGCACATTCTATGAGGCAACCTGGACGTAAATCAAAAATTGTCTGCACCATCGGCCCCGCGGTCCACAGCTTAGAAGGGATTAGAGATCTCATTCGAAGTGGAATGGACATTGCCCGGCTCAACTTCTCTCACGGCACACACGCCGACCACAAAAAAAGCATCGACTGGATTCGCGAAGCTTCGGCTGAGCTCGAAATTCAAGTAGGTATTTTAGGAGACCTTCAAGGCCCCAAAATTCGCACAGGAAAACTTTTGGACCTCAAATCAGGCGAAGAAGTGAGAAGCATTCCCGTTGAAAGAGGTCAGGAATTTTATTTCGTAGGGACTGACATTGGCGCTCCAAAAATCTTTGGTGACGGCTCAAAAGAAAAACCCATCAGCATTTCCTACGCTCGTCTCGCAGGAGACCTCAAGCGAGACGACGTTCTTTTGTTTGACGATGGTGTCGTCAAAATGAAAGTTGTTAGTACCTTCAAACAAGAAAACATCATCACAGCTGTGGTAGATTTTGGAAAAGCGCTCGGCGAAAACAAGGGCGTCAACATGCCCGGAGCCAAACTCTCCAGCTCTGGTGTCACAGAAAAAGACTGGGACGACGTTCTTTTTGCTGTCGAGCAAGACATCGATTTTCTAGCTCTAAGCTTTGTGCGCTCTTCTAGAGAAGTCAAAAGCCTCTCTGGATACCTTGCACAGAAGAAAACTGGCATTCACATCATTTCAAAGATTGAAAAGGGCGAAGCTTTAGAGGCCATTGACGACATCCTCAAATATTCTGATGGACTCATGGTTGCTCGTGGAGATCTTGGTGTTGAAATCGGGAACGAAAAAGTAGCCATTGTTCAAAAAGAGCTCATCGCCAAGGCGCGCCAAGCAGGAAAGCCCGTTATCACAGCAACTCAGATGCTAATGAGTATGGTGGACAGCCCAACGCCTTCTCGTGCGGAAGCGAGTGACGTGGCAAACGCTGTTCTCGACGGCTCTGATGCCCTCATGCTTTCGAACGAAACTGCGACTGGAAAATACCCAAATGTTGCCGTCACGACGATGTCCGAAATTATCATTGGTGCTGAAACCCTAGGACGCAGAATCTCCGCAACCAAAGAGTTCGAGGTCACTCAAGCATCACAGAACCAAACTTTGCCGATTCCAGAAGCCATCGATATTGCCGCTGCCAACTTGGCCGATAATTTGAATGCCAAAGCGATCACCTGCCTCACAAGAAGTGGCCTTTCCGCAAGGCTACTAGCCAAGCACCGTCCACAAGTTCCGATTTATGCTTTTACCGAAGACAAAAAAGTGCGCGCTCAGCTCTGTCTCAGCTGGGGAGTGAACGTGATTCCTTGGGCTGAAGCTCGGACACAAGATTATTTGGTTTTTGATGATATTTTGGCCGAGCTACTACGTCTTGGACTTATCAAACCAAAGCAAAACGTCGTCATGACCGCCGGAATTCCGACAAGCGCCCTTGCAGGCACAACGAATACAGTTGTGGTAAAATCTATTCCATAGGCGGATAGACAAAGATGGCAAGAAAACTAAGAAGAGCTCAGAGATCCAATAGACGATCCAAGCTTGAAGCTATCGCGGATATCTTCAAGCCCGAGAACTGGCGGTGGAGCTGGATTGCCGGATTGCTTTGCTTTCTGCTTGCCGTGAACCTCTTCGGCCCAAAGGGAATTTTGCACTATGTATTACTCGAACAACAAAGCTCTCACTACCAAAGTGATATCGACACCATCAAAAGAGAATCTCTAGCGATTCAAGAAAAAATTGACCGCATTCAGCATTCAAAGATGGAACAAGAAGTTCTGGTCCGCGAGAAACTGGGAGTTCTGAAAAAAGGTGAATACCGCGTGGATTTTGTTAGTGCCCAAGATGAGACGCTTTAGAGATTTTGTTTCAGTCCCCGCCCTTCTTAGCTGTCTTTTATTAGGCCTATCTTTCTGCACACAACCTTCCGAATCGATTCCCATCAATGTCGAGACAGAACAACCGGCACCCGCCCCGTTAAAAGCTCTGCAAATTCCAACGATGGACTACCTACCCGATCTTTCAGCAGTATGGATTTCACTCCTGAAGGAAAAAGAATTTCCGTTTCCTGAAGCGGGTTACACCACTGCTAAAGTCGGCCCCCCTTTCAAGATTTTAGATATTGAAACACTCATGAAACAAAGTGGGAATTTGCTAAGAATCTCTCTCTCACCACCGGCCTCAGATAAGATGACCGAACGTCTGAGCTGGTCGCGCATTTTAAGCTTCATTGCTGAAGAGATGAAAACCATCAAGCCAGAAGGCGCTTGGTCCTTGCGAGTTGAGGACTCTTCACTGTTTAAATCCGATCTTGGCTGGAAAGCAGCTGACCTTAAAAAGACAAAGAGGTATTTCTCAGTCGCCTCAGACAAGAGTAATTCCGAACTAGGACGCAACGTCTGTGCCGAAATTGGAGCCTGGGTGGCTGCAGCTCAGCTTCTTGAGGGACGTTTCGAGGTAGCACAATCACGAGACGAAACGCCGATAAACTTAAAATGCACCGTTGGTCTCTTCTCAAGCCCTCTAGAGACAGAGCCCTTCCTCAACGTAGGCGGCTTGCCACTTCCAATTGCACTGGAAGAAAGCAATGTCCCCATTTTTCGAGAAATTTCAGACCTTGAGAATATCGAGAAGCTCAAAATCATAAGTCCAGATTCATTTTAAGGTACTAGCAAGTGCCAGACTTAAAAGTCCTGTGGAACTTTGATATTTGAGCAACTTCCCTCTAAGCTCGACCAAATCATGAACAAGTTTATAAGAATATTTGTAAGCACCGTACTGACACTGCTTGCCGTATCCTTTTTAACTTTTGTCCTTATGAAACTCGTTCCAGGGGGCCCATTCGACACCGACAAAGCTGTTCCAGCTGAAGTTCTTGAGGCCCTCAACAAAAAATTCCAACTCGACCTTCCCTGGTACAAGCAATACCTCAATTATATGATGGGATTTTTCCAAGGCGACTTTGGTCCATCCATCAAATACCCTGGCGTTAGCGTCAAGGAAATCATTCAAGAATCGTTTCCTGTTTCATTAGAGCTCGGGATCTACGCCTTAACGATCGCCGTTGTTGTAGGCGTTGGACTCGGTATTGTCGCGGCACTCTACCGAGGCACCGCTTTGGATTTTACCTCGATGTTGATTGCCGTTTCAGGAATCTCATTGCCAAGCTTTATGGTGGCCGCCATTGCGATCCTAATTTTTTCACATGGACTCGGAGTCTTGCCCGCCGCTCTATGGGATAGCCCCGCTCATAAAATCATGCCTTCCATCATCCTCGGACTAAGACCCGCAGCCATCATTGCCAGATTTACAAGATCAAGTTTACTTGAAGTCCTAGGACTCGATTTTATTCGAACGGCAAAAGCCAAAGGATTGAGCAAAGCCAAAGTCGTGACGGTGCATGCTCTGAAGAATTCACTTCTCCCTGTTTTAACAATTCTAGGCCCTATGGCAGCGAGCATTCTCACAGGCTCGTTCATCATCGAACATGTTTTTTCTGTTCCCGGCCTTGCGACCAATTACATTCAAGGAGTCACGAACCGCGATTATCCACTGATTATGGGAGTGACCATGCTCTTTGCCTTTGTACTCGTCATGGCCAACCTCATAGTAGATCTGAGTTACTCCATTCTAGATCCCCGCATGAAGGAGCAAAGTTAGCATGATCGTAAAAACGACGGACTTAATTCGCTCAATGAAGTGGCCAGCTCGCATTGCCCTTTTTACGATTGCAGGACTTTGCCTCATCGCCATACTCGCCCCATTTGTGGCACCCTATGCTTACGATCTGCAAAACGTCGACAATTCTTACGCTGCTCCTTCGGGCCATCATTGGTTTGGCACCGACGCCCTGGGGAGAGATTTGTTTTCGAGACTCGTTTATGGTTGCAGGATTAGTTTGAGCATCGCCTTCCTTACAGCTTTCACAAGTCTCATCATCGGAACTGTGTGGGGCACTCTTGCAGGTTACATCGGCGGCTGGGTGGACAATGTGATGATGAGAATCGTCGACATTCTCTACACCCTGCCTTCGCTCATCGTCATGATACTAGTGATGCTAATATTCGGCCGTGATCTATCCGGGATTTTCATCGCTCTTACCGTCACTGGTTGGCTTGGTGCTGCCAGGATCATGCGAGCACAGATATTGTCATGGAAGAATCGCCCCTTCATTGAAGCCGCACACTCCATCGGCGTTCCAGATTGGAAAATCGTTGTCAGACATCTACTCCCTAACTGCGCCGCCCCCATCATCGTCGAGCTGAGCTACATCATCCCCACCAACATTCTCGCCGAAGCTTTCCTCAGCTTTCTAGGAATTGGAATCAGGCCTCCCACTCCGAGCTGGGGCATTCTCGCTGAAGAAGGCTGGAGATCCCTACGCATCTACCCACACCTCACGCTTTTCCCTGGCGCGCTGATCTTCATGACCATGCTCTCCTTCAACCTATTGGGTGATGACCTCAGAGACCGCATGGATCCTTTTCTCAAAGGGAAATAGCCCGCAACCTGGCGAAGCCTGAGCCCAATGGCGCGCAGCACGATTGCCTTGCTAGTGAAAAAACTTCGCCAATGCTTGCCAGGCTCCCTCACCCGTAATGAGATACGGATCCTATGTTCAACAACATGAAACTCATGAACCTCATCCTGCTTTTGTCATTCACCCTATTATCAGCGTGCACAGGCGGCGCAGACAAAAACCTAGCCAATCGCATTCGAATGAGGCTACCTACTGAACCCCCGACTCTCGACTGGAATCTCATTACCGATAACGTCAGCAAAGAAGTTATTGGAAACATGCAGGTTGGCTTGCTCGGTCACGATCAGGAAACCAAAGTAGAACCTGCCCTAGCTGAGTCTTGGACAACATCTGAAGATCTTACCGTTCACACCTTCACACTTCGCAAAGACGCGATTTGGAGCGATGGAGTTCCGCTAGAAGCTCAACACTTTGTTGACGGATGGGAGCGCGCACTCAATCCCGCCACTGGCTCAGAGTATGCCTACTTTCTATTCGATGTAAAAAATGCGGAAGATTATCAAAACGGAAAAGTGACTGATTTCTCGGAGGTCGGCGTTCAAGCCGTAGACAAGCACACCTTAAAAGTCACCCTGAAAGGACCCGTTTCTTATTGGCTTCACATCCCCACTTTCTGGACAACTTTTCCTATTCGCAAAGACGTTGTCAGCAAGCATGGTGACAAATGGACGGACCCAGAAAATATCGTGACTCTTGGGCCGTACAACTTAAAAGAACGCAAACGCGATTCGAAAATTGTTCTCGTAAAAAATGACAGGTTTTATGGTGCGGCTAGCGTTTCCATACCTGAAATTGAATTTCGAATTGTGAAAGACGATTCCGTTGCGGTTTCTCTCTTCGACACCGGCGATTTGGACATCGTCCGCACATTGCCACCTACTCAACTTCGCTCACTTGCTAGCCGCCCTGAATTCAAGCAATCTCCTTACCTTCGATTGACCTACTTTGGCTTCAACATCAATGATCCAGCTGTCAAAGACCCCAAAGTTCGCGAGGCGCTCGTGAAAGCCATTGACCGTGAAGAACTCGTAAAACTTTTACACCCCATGGTTCAATCCACAAAAAGCTGGATCCCCCTTGATCTCGACGGTTCAAACAAAGATGTCGGTATTTCGACCGACATCGAAGGCGCTAAGAAGATTTGGGCGGAGATCAAAAACCCACCTAAGAAAATTGCACTTTGGTTTGAT
The DNA here is from genome assembly GCA_964640545.1 of uncultured Bacteriovorax sp. GTDB lineage: Bacteria > Bdellovibrionota > UBA2428 > UBA2428 > UBA2428 > JBGSZX01. The sequence goes on from CAZXHL010000110.1 coordinate 8,390, forward strand.
CAAAACGAGACCTACAAACTCGTGGCAGAGAACCTCCAGGCTCAGTGGAAACGTAATTTGGGAGTTGAAATTGAACTCTCAAGCCAAGAATGGAAAGTCTATTTGAAGCAAATCGCATCCAAAGCTCCAGCGGTTTGGCGCCTTGGCTGGGGAGCTGACTATCCAGACCCAGATACTTTCATGGGCATGTTTAAGTGTAATTCGGGAAACAACCACACTGGTTTCTGCAGCAAGCGTTTCGACGAATTAGTGACGAAAGCATCTCAAATCGCGGATATGGGCGAAAGAACCAAGCTATACACCGAAGCTCAGCAGATCTTCTTGGAAAAAGACATCGCGATGATCCCCTTATTCCAAGAACAAAGCCTGCATCTAGTGTCGCAGAGAGTCGAAGGCTTCAAAGTCGACCTCATTGGCGATTTCTTGTTCAAGCGACTTCGGCTTAAATAGAGGGAATGGAAAGTCAAAAACGACAGACTTCACCTTTCTTTCAGTTAGTAGATTTTCAAAGAGCTATGCGCGGATTTTTTCCTGCCTGCATGGCTCTTTTATTTTCTCTGATATTTTTGCTATCCGCCGTTATCGCACCTCAAGCTCATGCGAAAAATTTCAGCACGGACTTCATCTCACTTGAACTGCCTGTGGGCTGGGACTGTGTAAAGGAAGAAATCGACTACGTCTGCCAACCCAACAACCTAGCCCAAAGATCAGAAGTCCTGCTTGCGATCGTCGTAAAAAACGTTAACGCCACCGACGATACTTTTGATAAATA
>CAZXHL010000111.1:0-8979 GCA_964640545.1 uncultured Bacteriovorax sp.
ATCAAACTAAGAAACTGCCCTTTGCCTACTTACCCACCCTTAACCGGGATGAACCAGAAATTGAAGCGATGAGGTCATTCGAGACAAGCACAAAGCGAAGCGACGTGCGCCAGTCGAGAATCCGAAAGCGAAGCTTTCGCGCGGTGAAACAGTAACTTCTCAATTATACTGCACCCACCAAGATACCTACTGCGATGGTGAGTACACAGGGCCACCATAGGAGCTTGAGAAGGGGGCGTTCTTGGTTGACCAGTCCAACCGTGGCTTGAACAGCCGCTAGATTTTGGAGTGAGATCATATTACCGGCGCCAGCCCCTACAAGTTGAAGTCCTAATACGAGGCTTGTGTTGGCTGCCAAGATAAGGCTGCTTTGTGCAAGTAGTGGAGCAAAGAGTAAGTTAGAAACCGTAGCGCTTCCTGTGACGAAAGAGCCAATGGCGCCGGCTATTGGGGCCAGAACGAGCAGAAGCGATTGCGCTCCCGTCACACCTTCAAAGTTGAATAGCTCGGATTGAGTGGAGAATCCAAGGAGGAGCATTTGCGCAAGAGCGGCCATACAAAAAATGGCCACCAGCACTTTGGGGAGCCTACCGGCTGCCTTCTTCAATAGGGCAAAGATTTCTCCAAAACTGTGCTGTGGGCGCCTCAGCGCAAAGAGCGCGATAGCCATCAAAAATATCAAACCAGGTTGGAAGACTGAAATGCTTTGGACGTGGCCTAGGAAGTTGAGCGCTATTGTTTGCTTCCACAAAAGAATCTTGGCCAACAAAAGCAAAGCACATAACCACAGATAGGGCGAAAAAGAACGAACTAAGCCCATCATCACGACTCGAGTACTTTTGCTTTGAGGGGGGGGAAGTGAGGGGGATTTCTTCTTCAGCCTCAAAAGCACATAGCAAAAAATGAGCATGCCAATGAGAGATCCTGCAAGTGAGGGAAATTCGGGCCCTATCCATGAAAGCGCAAAAGCTGGAAGAGTAAAACAAAAACCCGCAACCAGGGACAGCAGTAGTCCCCGCTTCAAAGGAAGACTTACTGATTTCTCAGGGTGTGTTTTCCGTGCGAGGTAAAAGATGGTTAAAGGCGCTACCAGCCCTGCAAAAACATTGATACCCGCTCCATATACCGCTGCGTGCTCAGCAGAAAGGCCCGCAAAGCCGATGCGCACTGGTGTGCCGACGGCACCGAAGGGCACTGCAGCGCTATCTCCTATGAGGGGGAGGGCGGCAGCTATGATGGGATGAAAACCAAGGCTGACTAATAAGGGAGCAATCAGGGCCGCAGGCGCGCCGAAGCCGGCCGTTCCCTCCAAGAAACCACAAAACAACCAAGCCAGCAGCAGGGCCTCAAGGCCCAAATTGCCTTGAGTGAATTCTCCCAGAGCCTTTTTAATAGAAGCTGTGACGCCCTCTAGTTGCATGTATTCGAGAAAGGCAATGGCGCCTAATAGAATCAGGCCCACCTCGCAAGATAGCAATAAAGCACGCAATAGAGGAGCAATGAGTAGGGAGCTTTCAAGAAAAGAAACTTGAAGCCAAAGAAATATCGCCAAAGCAAAGGCGAGAGTTGCGCTAATCCACAAGGGGCGCTTGGCGACTAGCACCAGGCCCAACAACAACAGAAATGGCAAAATAAGGGAAACTAATAACATACGACACTTTTTGAAGTGGGGTCACTTCCGCTTTGCATTTTGCTGTTTGGCGTAGGCCAGGTTGATTTCTCGCATGAGGTGAGGACCGTTAAAAATCATTCCAGTAATCAGCTGAACCAGGTCAGCACCAAGGTTGATTTTGTCAAGGGCATCCTCGGCTTTTAAAATGCCGCCGCAACCAATAATGGTAAAACTATCTGGATACAAAAGGCGAGTTTTCTTGATCAATTCATTAGAGAGTTTTTGGCAGGGAAGACCACTCAGTCCACCCCTGTAATCTGTGGGTTTTTCCTCGGGGATCTTTAAGTCGTCGTAGTTTTTATTGAGGTTTCCAATGACAACACCCTTGAGGTTGGGATTGCTTTCTTGAAAGCTCTTAACGACTTCTAAAAGAGCTTTGAATTCGTCCCAAGTTTTATTGATCGGCAGTTTCACATAGATTGGTTTGCTGTGTTGAATCTTGCCGAGCTCTCCCAGTAGGGCTTGTAGTTTTGAGGGGACAGCAAAATCTTCACCGCCATGAACATTGGGACAAGAAATGTTGATCGTGTAAAAATCACCAATTTGTTCCTCTACAAGGCGTCTCAGGCTGTATGTGTAGTCGGCTATGCCGTCTTCTAATTCAACAGAAAGGTAGTCGTTGGTTTTGGCGATGCTAATACCCAAAACAAAAGATTCGGGAATACTCTTGGTCTTAATTCTTTCGATGATTTTATCGACCCCATCATTCCTAAGGCCTTTGTATACCAAGATGCTTTGGGATTGGATCAATCGGGTGAGGCGGGGTTGTGTGTTGCCTTCACAGCTTCGCGCCGTTACTGAACCCACTTCTTCACCCGCAAATCCCATGCTGTGAAGACAGTGAGAAAGCTTGCCGTTGTAGTCAAAGCCTGCGGAAAGGCATACAGGGCCATCGTAGCGTATGCCATCAACGACAAGTTTGGGTGTCTGGGCTGGAATCCCATAGAAAGATCTGAGAACCGCTTGAGTTAAAGATGAGTTGGCAAAAGTGTTGCCCAGCCAAACAAAAAGTTGATGCATCTTTTCAGGAGAGAATTGAAAAAACACAGGCTTAAAGATTTTTTGGTAACAAAATTTTGCTAGTGCGGTCATGTCATTCGCACTTTTAAACTATAGATACTTTTCTGGCTACAAAAACTGAGTGATTTAAGCACCCAATTCCTATATAAAAGCCTGTATTCTCTCTATCTGAATTTCTGAATACTCATCATTAAATACTGCTTCCTCATTTAGTAGTTGTTTGGCTACGGCTTTCATGTCTTCAGACGATATTTGGCTAAGTAGCTTTTGTGTTTCCTCAACGGAGAATTGATTGTTGATGGCGTGGGCTAGAAATTTTGTTCCTGCGTTTGAGGCTTGATGGGAATCAAGTTCATATTCCATTTCTTCAAAGTGTTCTTGGAAGAGCTTAAACCATTTTTGTTCTTCGAAAAGCACGTTCATTTGTTCTAGAGCTAGGCAGGCCACATCGTAGTCTAGTCCTAGCGTGTTCATAGAGATGGCCTCAAAGAGAGTGATTTGCTCAGATGTTTTCATTTTAGCTAGCGATTTGTTTAGAAAAACTAAGGCTTCATCAGCATTTTCAATGGCATTGGATGAATGCATAAACTCAAAAAACAAAACTCTTTTAATGGTTTCTTTTTGTAGATTGTGAATTTTATAACTAATGCCAGTTTTAAAATGGGACCACTGATCTAATTCAACATCTTCTACTGTACGTATGCATAGGGTAATGGTGGGATTGTCTAGATGAAGCACACTGTGCACGAGTTCTGTGCCAGGGTTTATGATTTGTGTGCTTCCAGTTTTCATAATCGTTTTTTTGGATTCAGATAGTTCTGAAAAACTAATGTCTTGATCGATGGCATCTAGAAAACTAACTTGAAACTCCTCGTGCAAAGACTGACCATGGATCACTTTAAAAGCGCCTCGAAAAGCATGGGAGTGTATAACAGTGTCGTTCTTCCTCCAGAAGTAAATGTCGACAGCAAATTTACCGTTGTTAAAAATAGTAACTGGCGGTTCTCCAAAGCTATTGAAGAGGTTGACTTGCGGAGGAAGTTCTTTGCTTTCTAGAAGCCATGTTGCAACAGATGCTTCGATCTCTTTGAGTGATGTGGGGAGTTCTAAAGTGTTTAGTGACTCAAGGGCTAGTTTGGGAAAATTAGCTCTATTCCAGTTGCTTTCAAGAGAGGCTGTGTGACGAAGTATTTGCTCTATCATGGCTTAGCTTTACTTGTTGTGACAAAAGCTACCAAGTGAAAAAAGATAAGTTCCTCTTTATAGACGCATGAATTTTTGAAGTTGCAAGACCTGGACCTTGATTTTGCTTTTTAGAATCCACTTAAGCGTGATTTGACCAGCAATTCATATACTTGTGAGGTGCTTGACTCGAAGCCGTAGAGTCTTCCGCAATGACCAGTATCTAATTTTAAAGGCCATGATATCGTTTGAATCGTCCCCCGAACTAAGGGTACAAAAAACTTCTCTCTGTAGTGAGGCCGGTAGTGAGATCGGTAGTGATTACGATAGTGAGAATGGTTTCTCCTTCTTGGTTCCCGGGAAATTTCTTTAACAATTGATTTCGCATTTGAAACGGAGGGTCAGCAACCGTGAGTTGTCATATCCTACCGAATGTTGTGGGCCCGTGCGCGCATTGCATTGAACAAACACCTCACGGAATTTTGGGAGTATTATTTATGGAAAACAAAACATTTAAAAAGGGTGGAAATGACAATAAAACAGCTGCAAACACACACGAGAAGCCAGGGATTAAACCCACTGCGAAAGTCATTCCAGTAGCTCAAAAACCCGCTCCTAAAGGCGGCGCAAAGCCATCTGGATCGTCTCGCTAACTTCAACCATTGTTTTCTATACTCATTGCCCTAACGGGCAATGAGGTTCTTCTTTTGTTTTGATAGCGCTCAGTATCTTCATAACTCGTTTGCTGGAAATCAATTGAACTTGATGTCGAAAACAGGAAGTGGAGTTTGTCTGTTTGCGAGTTTCTCGTATGACTTTAAGCAAACAACGGAATTTTCATTCAATCCCGTTAAGAAATCTGCTGTGAATTCATTCATCGGCAACAGCTGTCTGTAAATTCTTGATGGAGGTCGATCTTCTCCGTGGTCAACGATGCGCACGAGCAATGCTGGAGTTTTGGTTTCGGGGTCAAATCCTGATTGAAGTAGGTCAAGTTGTAGATCGCAGCTCCAATCAAGCGCAAACAAGTTCGTTGAAAACGAAAGGGCAAGAAGCAGAGTGCAAAGGTAGGATTTATGTCTCATGTGGAAGATTCTACTCCAATAGGAAGGTGCCGCTATATGCAGTGGCTCATATTTTGAACTTAGCTCAGAATACATAGCCAAAGTGCAAGCCCGGTTCGAAGTTGAATTTTTTCCATCTGTCTTCTTGTGCTTGAAAGCTGTCGGGCATGCCTTTTTCAATGGGCCAGTAGGTCATGGCGAGAGACGGCTCTAGGAAAAACCGGTCTGAAAAGAAGCTGATGTGGTAACCCAGTCTGAAGGTCATGAAAATCTGTTGACCATTTGCCAATGTGGAGTGGTCTAAGTTGCGGTAGGCCTGTTTGAAGTACGCCACGTGCATAGCCGTGTATAGATTCCTCCAGAGAAAGCGTTGATAAGCCATTCCGACGCCCAAGCTGCTGATATAACCAGGAAATTTATCCGAAACTGGAACGCTAGCCTGGTTTGTGATTCCAAGAGGGGCGTAGTAGCGCCATGTCTTAAATTCGATGGAAAAAGTGTCTTTGGGGCTAAGTTGATAGCCTAGGTTAAGTTGGTAAAAATGTGGCGGTTCATCTAAGTTGGGGATTAAATTGACCAGGGTAAAAGCGGAGCTTCCAATGAAGTAGCGCGAGCCTTTAAGCTCGGCGTGGGCGGGGATAGCAGAAGATACAAGAAGAAGTAAAATCCATTTCATGACTCAATGATATCTATTTGTCTCAATGCGCGAATTGATCCAAATCAAGAATTGAGATTATTTCGCTTTCAATCTGCTAAGAGTCTCAGGGGTGATGCCCAAGTAGCTGGCTATGATGGTTTGGGGTAGGCGTTTACAGACCTCTGGTCGCTCTTGCAGAAGCAGATGATACTTTTCTTTCGGCGATAAATTTCTGAGCCTCTCGTTCCAGAGCTGTATTACTTGGAGGCGCTCTTCTGCAAAGCGCCTACACACATGTTCAAAGCTGGGGAACTCTTTCACAAGGCGCTCGGTGTCTGACGTCGATCCCACTGCAATTTCGCAATTCTCCAGGCACTTTAGTAGGTAGGAGCCTTTGGTGGGCGGGAATAAAATGGGTTCGCCTTCGAGGTAGATTTCGCTGATGAGCTCTTTTTCGCCGGTGCTGGCAACCAACGCAACGGCTCCTTTGAGGACGAAATACGAGTTCGTATCATGATAGAGGTCCGTGCTAATCCAGGAGTTCTTGGCGAATTTTTTGAGGTGGTTGGAAGCGAGGATGATCTGTCGCTCTTTTTCTGAAATAGAAATAAATCGAGATACAAATTGAATCATGGCTTCCATATCGGGGGAGTATAGGGCGTAGAATCTCGCTCGTCACCTAGACAAACTTAGAAGTTGTTTACCTTGATTCATGAGGAGCAAATTGAGGATGCTTCAATAACAATTTGTAATCGTCTTCACTCAGGGGAGCAATTTCATGAGGGATTGTTCTGATTGGGGCGGCGCTGTGTGAGACGCGGACACGTTCGGTGAGCCAGGCTTTGTCGAGGGGCTTTTTGAGGGCATCAAGTGTATTTGAGGCCACTGTCGTGTGAAGCTTTTTGTCGACGGTGCATCCATATCCAACGAAAAACCCGGCAAGCAATAGTGTGACACGAATGTAGGTAGAAGCCGTGTAATTAGTTAATAGGCACATTCGATCTGGCTCGAGAATTTTCCTCAGATTTATAAAAGTGTCCAAACTCCACATTTCTGGATTTCCTTTGGCGGAGTAAGGGTCATAGAAAATGGCGTCGGGAGCTCGCAGGTTCCTTGTGCTCGGAGTGGAAATCTCTTTAGTGAATTCACCACGAAGATGCCATTCAATGTTGGAACCAATATTGACTTTGCCATCTTTGATCAATTTTTCAATCTGCCTCTCGAGCCCTAAAAGATATTTAAGTTCGCCAGCATTTTGTAGGGCAAATTCGAGCGGCTTGAGGGTTTTGTCAAAACTAAAAATACAAACTTTATGGCCGCTGGGAATATTATTCTCTAAGGCTTTAATTGCCATGACTACATTTGCGGCGGCACCCAGTCCGACATCCCACAGACAAAACCCCTGCATTTTTTGAACGCGTTCCACAATACGTTGTTGTTCAACATGAAGAATGTTGGCTTCTTCAGCCGGTCCAATGCCGGGGTGAAATGTTTCTCGATTATCGAGGCATCGAAGGCTGGTTGTTCCATTCCTCAAAGCTACGAGTTCGAATTTGTCCATTGAGACTATTCTAAGCACCTTATTGGACTGCGGGAAATGCTTCTGTGAAATCCTGCTCAAGGGATTCAAATAACTTCTCCAGACCAAGGTTCGTCTGGGTTTCGTGTTTTACACCGCGTTATCTTTGTCAGCGAATGTCAGTTGGCTCGGGGTGGAAGCAGGGGGAAGAAATGCTTTTATCGTCGGGATGCAAATTTCTTCGACGACTAGGGGCCTGCTCGCCATTTTTCTAATTTTTGGAGCAAGCCAAGGCTACGCTGGAGGCTCATCATCCCCTGGTGGAGATGCGCCAACAGGAAGTATCGAGCTGGCTGAAGGACACATGCGCGCTTTTAAAGCGTATTGTCCGAGTCATGGCGTATGGGCTGAAAAGGCAAGAACCGCAGCTAGAGCACTCGCATCACATATTACGCAAGTTAAGGATGACCCAGCTTGCAAAAGCTTGGCAGCATCCCTAACTGAAATTGAGACACTAAGCTACGTGCTTAGTCGTGAATCACTCTCTGAGGGTGAAGAGCAGCTTCAGGCTCTAGAGAAAGAAAGATTCGACACTCTCAACTTGATATCACAAAGCTCCGATCCCGTTTTGCTCGGACGCTACCAGCAGAACCTTAGCGAATTGGAAGCACGCATCGATGGCAAGATAGCCGACAGCACCCAGGCCAAAAGAGCGGCTGTCGTTGTGCAGGCGACTCTCGTCACAAAAACTCTCATGAACCAAGCGCTTTTGCAGAGCGAATGCACCAATCTCAAGCCTCAGATTTTCACAGGCCTTGCCTCACTCGCGACTTCGCTTGGCGCGGTAGCGGCGAGCGGCGGTACAAGTCTAGGCCTCGCAGCAGGGGTGGAGCTTATTGGAGCTTCGGTGGAATACGCACGCAAGGCAAAGCTTAATGGGATCATCAATCAACTCTCTGAAGCAAGTATTCATGAGGCTACGACCTGTGTACTTGAAGCTCTTTCTAATCAGTGGTGTGGGGCGCGCGAGGCCAGAGACCTCATCGATCTCAAGTCCCGAAGCCGAGGTTTCAACAATTCTTTCTATAGAGGCGTTCGCACCAACGAAGTTCAGGTGCCTCTCTTTCTTGAATGGCTTAGAGTTGTTCAAGCGGGTGCTCGCCCCAACAACTCTTATGAGGCCGACCGAAAAAAAATCATCTACGCCAAAGAGGCAGCCCTGCGCGCTTTTCAGCCAACATCACTTGCTATCCTTGAAGAAACCAAGAAACTTCTGCCAGGCACCGGAGGAGAGCAGGCCAACAAACTGCGTTTTGATCTTGCGAGAAAAGCGATCATCGGTATTGCTGAAACGGCTGTGAGCCAGGCTGATGTTGGGGGTGTGTCGGCGGTCAATCCGATCAACGACACTTTTACAACAGCCGAGATTCCCTGGATTCTAGCGGGACTTAATGAAGCGCCTACAATCATTGATGATGGTCAGAGACGGATTGTTGATTTTGAATATGAGCCCTTCCAGTCTTTTCGAGATGGACTGTTCCCGGGAGTAAGCTATCCAATTCCGCTTTCAACGGTCGAAGAGCGAGTGAGCTTTTTGATTGAGCGTGGAGAGGAGAGGCTGGCAGTATTCCGCTCTGAACTTCTGCACACCGATCCAAGGGCTGTGCTTTGGGATGCAGAAACTCCGCGATTCACTGGCGAGTCTAGAGGACTTTCTCCGTTGGATGCCTTGAAAGATATTAGAGCGTATATTGCGGGTGCCCGCTTCAACTACAGCCAGCTAAGCGCCCAACAGCGCTACTTGATTGAGAACACGATCGCACGGCTGAGACGCATCGAGGAGATTATCAAAGAATCTATTGAAGACATTCGTTCTTCCGGTTCA
>CAZXHL010000112.1:0-8920 GCA_964640545.1 uncultured Bacteriovorax sp.
CCAGCAAATGGCCTCTGCCCATAAATGCCATAAACCAACATTGGACCTGGATCAGATACCGAGGAGAGCTGGTTAGCCATTCCCCGAAGTTCAAAAACTCCAGTAGCCTCCTTCAGAATCTCCCCTCACAAAGAAGTTTAAAAACCTACATTTCATTTGAACCCAATCAACTTGGTCTTTCTATTTCAGTTCCAGTTTCGACCGATACAGGCATTCAATGGATTGAAGGCAGAATGGCGAGCGGTCGGCTCTTCTCCCCTCTCCAAACACTCAACCAAGGTCCGATTCAAGCTCTTGTACTTGACCTCAATGCCATCAAACAAGGCGGCGATGCAAGCATGCACGTTCTTTACTCCAGCCGAAACACCACTGGCTCGCTGGACAGCATCTCCAAACACATCCTGAAACGACTTCCGGGATCATCTAAAAAGCCTTCTTTGCCCAGCTCCTCCGAAATAGAGCTAGACGACGGACTTGCGCTATTGAGCTGGGGCACCATCCCACTCAACAATACAGCCCAAGGTTTCCAGGTCATTTCCTTCGCAAGCTATGACGCCATACTATCTGCCTTCCAAAGATTCCTTCTTGAACAGGGTTTCTTGGTATTTTTAATTCTAGGTGCAGGGATTATTGCAGCTTTAAAGTTCTCCAATCTTATTTCCAAGCCACTAGTTGCTCTTGTTGAAGCTTCTAAAATTCTACAGTCGGGTAACTTCGACATTAATGTCAACATTAAGAGAAGTGATGAAATCGGAGACTTAGCCAAGGCCTTCAATAAAATGAGCAGAGGCCTTAAACAACGTGAAGAAGATCTAGCACTTGCCCAAAACTCTCTAAATAGAATTCAACTTAAAACTGAGAGTATGAAAAAGCTTTCAGAATTCACAAGTGAATTGTCTAAAACTCTCGAGCTATTGGAACTCAAAAAGATCGCCGCAAAAGGAGTCGCTATTGCATTTTCCGAAAAAATGCCTGAGGCCTTGTTTTTTACCTACAATGGGAGCTCGGAAGACTTCACATTATCTGCATCTTACCCTTCAAATGAGTCCATAAGCGAACAAAGCTTTCCCCCCCTAGCTGGCAGCAAAATTCCCGGGTTTAGAGTTAAAACTGCGATGGAATCTGGAGACTTTGAGATCAATCAAAATGCCTTAAAAATATTTCAGCCTTATTTCCAATGCTTGGAGCTTTTGGAAGCTTCATTTCAGGCAGGAAAAGGTGATTGGAAAGCTCTACTCATTCGTAGCTCCAAAAAGATTCCTCATGGTATTCTATTATTTAGAGCGGATAATTGGGACCATGAAAGCGCGAAAATTAAAACTCGTTATCAGTTCGCGATTGAAGGCAGCTTGGACAACGCCACGATGCACGAAGAAATTGTGGAAGTTTCGGTAAGAGATGGTCTCACCGGTCTATTCAATGTGCGACATTTCAAGATTCTATTTCTAGAAGAGATTCGAAAAGCATTAGCCAAAAAACAGAACCTTTGCTTTCTTTTCTTTGACGTCGACCATTTCAAAAAATTCAACGACACACACGGACACCCTGCTGGCGATAAAGTTCTCAAACAAGTTGCGAGTTTAATGAGAAGCTATTTCTCTAATAAAAGTGACGTGATTGCTAGATACGGCGGCGAGGAGTTCGTTGTCCTTCTTAAGAATTGCTCCGGCAAAGACGGCATGAGGCGTGCAGATGCTTTCAGAGCCCTTATTGAGCAGGATATTTTCGAAGGAGAAGAAACTCAACCTCTAGGAAAACTTACAGTATCTATTGGTGTGTCTGAATACCCTACCCATGGGCAAACCATCGGAGATGTCATTCAAGCGGCTGACGACGCACTCTACGAGGCTAAAAAGGTTTCGAGAAATACCGTTGTATATGCTGATGATCTCCACACAAAATCTCAAATCATACTGCCTGACAATGTCATGAAGATGCATACTTCCGATTCCGATGCATCTGAGGATTTGACAACCGAAGACTTAGAGGATCTGTCGATCGAAGACCTTTTTAAGAAAGCTATAGGGGATGAAGAATAAATGTCTTCGAAGAAGACCTCAAAATTATCTCAAGTGGATAAAGGCCTCCTAGTTATCGACAACTTTCTACCTGACTACAAAAGCTATAGAGACAGCATCGAAACCAGATTCAAAGACCCTTTTGATGCCAAATCAGAACGATTTGTTTGGGACTATTGGAACGTCAAAGATCAATATTGCCTGCTCCGCACCCCACTTGAAGCCATTTTTAGTGAAGATCAATGCCAGAATCTACTCGAGGCTTTGGGAGTTTTTGCTCAACAAGAACTTGGCTTAATGGCCCTTTCCCACCCCTGGGTAAGCGCCTATACAGAGGGTTGCTTTCAAGATTTTCATACAGACCCCAATCACGGTCCTTGGGCTTTTGTGCTCTCATTGAATCCAAAAGACTTCTTCCAAAACTCTAAAGGCGGCCAAACTCGAATTCTTAAGTCCTTTACAGAATCCAATCATGCCGAATCCCTTAGCAGAAATGCAAAGGAAAGAAATGACATCTTTCACTCTGTGTCCATTGAAGCCAATCAACTTTGTGTATTTGATCCGAGAAGACCACATATGGTGGAACGAGTCTCAGGCCCAACCAACATATTGGAATCTCGCATCGTGATTCACGGCTGGTTCACAGATCCTCAACCGTTTCTGGAGGGCGAGCTGGCCGATAGCGTCTTGCAAGAGACCATCGACATTTGCTTGCAACAAGCAGAAGCCTTTTTTGAGGGCCATGCCTTATCAGGCTGCGCCGTTCTAAAGGTAGCAAGGCGTGGAAGTGAAGTCTCAGTTCATTTTGGACGACACCACCTTGTCGATTTGGAGACACAATTGTATCTAAGTGATGCGTGGCAGGAGCCGATGCAACAGGCCATCTCGAAAGAGTTAGAGGCCATCAGCTTTGATGATTCACAGTTTGAACTGACTCTCCCCATCGTCTATGAGTAATCTTATCGATGAGCGAAGATAGCAAAAGCCCAAAATCAAACACTGAGGAAGAGCAGCAGAAACTAGATGGTCGCAAGAAAAGGTCTATCTGGAAGTGGGTTCTACTGTCACTCGTCATGCCTTTCACCGCATTCTTCAAACTAGAAGAATTGCTCGGCGGCAAAGAAGAAGACGACAAATACAAAGAGTATCAAGACGAATACAACAGACCTAAAGATTCCGATAGCGAGAACAAAAAAAAGCCCTGACCTTTGGGGAAGATCAGGGCCGCATCATAGGGAGGGATGCTATGGACTCGCTGGGTGGTATTAGCGAGTATCTGTATAATTTTCTCTGTACAATTTTCTCTTTACTATTTTATCTGTCCGAATTTTGGATTGTGAAGACGTCTTCCGCTTCACCAGCTGCAACCAATGTAGAAAAGCTTTGAACGGACCCCTTTTCTTCGAACTTAACAGTGACTTTCCATTGATTTGATTTCTGCGGAATCTCAACATTCAAGGCATTGTCCAAGGCACTGTTCAAGCCTCCACCAACAACCGGAAGAGTTCTCAAACTACCGCAGCCACGAGTCATAATAGGACTCTTACGCTCCAATGAAATTGCAATTTCAGGGTAGTATCCTGTCGCCATGTCTGGATCAAAAAGTTTAGCTACGCCCTTAAAGAAAGTGGATCCGCAACGAGTGTATTCGATTTGCTCTACAGGAATTGAATAGCTGTAATCCATAACCGATCCATCAGCCAATTCCTTGGAGAACTCTAAAGAAAAGCTTGTAGCGGCGTCCTTAGAGCTATCCCTTTTATTCATAACGAGAACAACATCGTAGGCACCATCAAAGACTCCGTCACTTTTCACAACTTGCATCTCCGATGAATGAATAGGTCTTTCCCAATTCGGAGCCCACACTGCAAATGCAGAAGAAGATCCAAAAGATACCAAAGTGATAATTGTTGCGATGATTAAGTTTTTCATATTCAAGCCTCCAAGAGTTTAAAGTCAAAATTGTTTGTTGAGGGAGTTATAGAGCTGCTTTTGCATTATTGAAAATTATTTAATTTGAGGCTGATTCATTATTTAAAATAATGTATATAAACCCACGGGGAGTCCGAAAAAGATGTTTACTGAGCACATAAACCTTAACGAATTACGAGTATTTTCAATGGTTTACCAGAAATCAAGCATGACGAAGGCCGCACAAGCTCTCCACCTCACCCAATCAGGAGTCAGCCAGCACATTTCAGCCTTAGAGCGAAATCTCGGAGTGAAGCTCTTCGACAGGCTAAGCAAAAAACTCTACCCCACCCCCGCAGGACGCGCTCTTTTCGACACCTGCAAAAATAGTTTCAACAGTTTGGAAGTCACTCTCCAGGAGATCAAGGGCGCGAGCAAGTCATTCGCTGGAACCATACATGTGGGCATGCCACAACAGTTCGGAGCTAACATTATCGCTCCTTTGCTTGGAAAATTTGCACAAGAACATCCCTCTCTAAAATTCGACTTACGCTTTGCTTATTCGCAGAACATCGTCAACGAAATCCTCAATGGAGAGTTAGACATTGGTTTTGTCGATGAGTTCTATACTAGTGGACTGCTAGAACACATCCCAGTTTACACAGAAACACTAGAGCTTGTGATGAGGAAAGATATTTTCGAACGCTGCGATTCAAAAAAACAGGATAAAAAGTTCTTCGAATCATTGGACTATGTAGACTACGAAGCAGATAAGCCTCTGACTCTTGGTTGGTTTCAACATCACCTGAAAACAAATAAATTAAGGCTCAATTATCGCGCGTTTGTCCCGAGCACAGGGGGGATCGCCACTCTAATAGCTTCGGGAATGGGAGCGGGAATCATCCCCCGGCATGTGACAAAATTACTAAAACCCGACACTGAGCTTCACGTATTCAAAGAAGACTCTCCTACTCCGCTTAGAAACGGCATACACATGGCCTATTTAAAGGGCCGCACACTCAGTCCGTCCGTTCAGGCTCTCCTAGCATGGATCGAACAGGAACTTGTTTGACTGAGTTTGTGAATTCGCTAAATTGACCTCAAATGACAAAATCTTTTTCCATGCGTGGTCCGAGTGTAATTTTGATGCTTGCATTTTTGGCCGTGCTTTTCACCTTGGGCTTGCCGTTGTTTATCATGGCTGTTGGGCTATTCATCCTTATCAACACCTTGCGGAAATTGTTTTCCGGACCGACGCGATCCGCCAGCTATGATGATCCCAGACTTAGTCCGGTAATCGACAACAAAAACATCGGGCCCTACCGCGTGCGCAAAGATGACCACGACCCCAACATCATCGAAGTTGTCGACCGCCCCGACAAAGAACTATAAATTAAACGCGGGAATCAGATTTCCTGTAACTTTTGAAAGTAAGCTTTGCGTTTGATGAGTTCGCGCTCGAAGGCTACGTCTTTGGGTCGGTAAAACTTTGCGCCTATGATTTTCTGAGGAAGAGCTTCCCAGCGTGCCACGGCCTTAGGGGCATCGTGATCATATTTGTAACCAACTCCATACCCCATGTCTTTCATCATTTTGGTAGGCGCATTTCTTAGGTGAAGTGGAATCGAAAGCATACCACTTGTTTGGATCTCGGCTCTCGTCGAACTAAGCGCCTCATAAACAGCGTTGGATTTGGGTGCCAGTGCCAAATACAAAGTCACCTGTGCGATCGCAACATCTGCCTCAGGAAGACCAAGGAGTTCCACAACAGATTTCAAACTCGTCGCCTGAATTAGGGCTTGCGGGTCAGCAAGTCCGACATCTTCCGATGCAATACGAATCAACCTTCGCACGACATACATCGGATCCTCACCACCGTCGAGCATCCGGGTCATGTAGTAAAGAGCGGCGTCGGCATCAGAATGACGAATCGACTTATGCAGCGCCGATACCAAATTGTAGCGATCTTCTCCATCGCGATCGTAACTGATGGGACTTTTCTCAAGCGCCTCTAGAGCGGATTCACGATCGATAGTTTTCAATCCGCGAAGAGCAAGCCACTCCAAAGCGTTAAGCATGCTTCTCGCATCTCCATTGGAATACTTGATCAGCGCCTCGCGCGCATCTTGATCCAGCTCCAAATCAGCCTCACCCAAACCACGAGTCATGTCATGCAGAGCTTTGTCTAAAATTTTTCCAAGCGCTAATGTATCGAGCGGCTCCAGCACAAAAACTCTTGCGCGGCTGAGCAAGGCTTTATTCAATTCAAAGCTAGGATTCTCTGTCGTCGCACCTATCAAGGTGACGAGCCCCTCTTCGAGAGCGGGAAGCAAAGCATCCTGCTGGCCTTTATTGAAGCGATGGATCTCATCGACGAATAAGACGGTCGGTTTGGCCTCTAAATCCTGTCTAACTTTCGCCTCATCAATAACCTGTCTCAATTCCTTAACTCCCGCATTGGTGGCAGAGAGTGTTCTAAATGAAGCCTCGACCGTTTGAGCGATAAGCTTAGCCAAGGTCGTCTTGCCGGTTCCTGGAGGTCCCCAGAAAATCATGGAAGGTGGATGACTGAGTCTCTTAGCCGCAACATCCTTAAGGAGCGAAGACAATAACTTGTCTTCCCCTAAAATTTGCTGCTGTCCTGCATATTCATCGATACTCCTGGGCCGCATACGTTCGGCCAAGGGAGTCCAAGATCCATTCATAGGCTAGAAGCTACATTTTCTAAGGTTGACTTGGCAAATTTATATTGCGCAATAAATTTTCGCGAGTTATAGCACCCGTATGAATTTCAGCACCTTCCTCAAAGAAAGACGTAACAGACTCAAGCTTCGATCCAGCAAAGAGCATTATGAAGAGCTAGGCGGAAAAGCTCAGCTTGGTATTGAACTCAGACAGTTCCAGCAGATCGAATCAGGGAAATATCCCCCCTCTGAAAAAGTCCTCGTGGGACTGTTTCAGAAAACTCCCTCCAGCCAAAGGCACACTCTTATGAAAGCCTATTTTCGCTCCGTTCTCACGGGGATGAAGGGTGCAAAATCCTTAAATGACTTCCTTGATACGAGTCTTTCTCCCGGAATTGATTCTGAAGAAGCCAGCGTCTGGGAAGCTGAAGCCGAAGTAAGGCCTCGCCGGATATACTCCGAAGAGCAGCTCGATTTCCTCATTAAGAATGCTGATGCGATGAGACTCCACAAGAAGCTAACTCTTTACGAAGTATGGGAAGAGTCCAACGCCCAAACGGCCAAAGCCAAAATTGATGAACTAGAGAGACTCGACCTCCTAAGACGCGAAGACGGAAAACTATACCCAAGTAACACTCTCTATCGCCTACCGAACTATGAAAACTCTGGACCAGGTCCAGTCGCACACTCCTACAAATACATTCAAGGTCAGGTGGACCTCTATGCCTCCAAAGAAGGTGCAAAAAACCAAGAACTTGGATACGGCATGCAGCTTGTCACACCTGAAGTAGCTCAAACAATTGTCGCGCAGATGAACTCATTCAAAAGATGGGTTCAATCCAATGCCTCCTCAAAAACGGACGACAGCGTTGTTCCGCTTATCTTTGTTGGCTTCACAAAATGGCTTGAGCCCAGAGAGCTGTAAATATAATCGGTGCCAGATACAGGTATCGGATACCTCCAGATTTTATGACTGAAGAACAAAATCAAAAAGAAAATCAGCTTCTCTCAAGGCTTAGCTTCATTACTTCGCTTGGTGATTTTCTTTCGATGTTTGCTCTCATGCAACTTCTCTACAACATCACTGGCAAAGTAGAACTAGCAGCACTAGCTGTGACCGTAAAAAGCTTAGCCTATGTTGTGGCATCGCTCATGTTTCCATCGCTAACGAATAGATGGAACCTCAAACAGCTGATCGTCAGTACCCAAGTCATCTGTGCCTTGATCATGGCGTTTATTTGTTATTTTGCGATGGATTGGGCGGCCAATGATTCCTACTGGCTTTTGGGACTTCTCGCCGTGCAAGCCTTACTCAAGAGAGTTTTCGAAAACGCCCGCGAGTCCTATTCCAAAAACTTACGCAGTGAAACCACGCACCGTAGTTTTCAAGCGGAGCTGCTGCATGGTTTCTACAAAGCACAGTTTCTAGGCCCGGTGCTGAGTCTCGGGTTGATCTATTATCTTCCGATTCAAGTGCCTCTTTTTATCGACAGTCTTACCTTCTTACTCGCCGCCATCATGGCCCTATCACTCAGACAGAAAGAAGGCTTTGAAGAGCGAAAACATTTGCTACGCCCTCTCACCTACCTAAGCAAAACTCCAGGACTACTTGCTATTTTTCTTTTGCGTTCCGTCGCCTACTGGAT
Source organism: uncultured Bacteriovorax sp. (assembly GCA_964640545.1). GTDB lineage: Bacteria > Bdellovibrionota > UBA2428 > UBA2428 > UBA2428 > JBGSZX01. The sequence continues at coordinate 8,260 of CAZXHL010000112.1, forward strand.
TCCCGTTGGAATCTTCAACTACATGCTTTTCGGCATCGTAAAAAATCACTATGGATTGAAGCTCGTTCAATCCGCATGGGTTTATGCTGCCATTGGAATGGGTTCCTTGATGGCCAGCTACCTCTTGAAGGATTCCAAAACACAAAAACGCACCTGGCTTGGAAAAATGCCGAATGGTCCACTTGCTGCTGGCGCACTACTTGTGCTGGCACTTACAAGAGTGGCCTTCCTATCGCTTCCTAGCTATACGATAGCCATGGGAGTGCTTGTCATCAGCGGCATATGCAATGGACTCAATGCTACAGCCACTCAAGCCATACGAAGTAGGCTCTGCACTAAAAATCAATTTCCTGAAGTCGTCGCTCTTGAACAGATCATTGGCCGCTCAACAGACTTCCTGGTTCAGGCCTTTTGCCTGTGGGCCATTGCCAATCAAGTCCTTAGTTTCAGAGGTGGAATCTGGCTTTCAGCTGGGCTACTTGTCGTTGTGGCCCTGCTACACTTCAAGAAATCGCTCTGGATCAGCGAAACACCCACAAAACAGCCAACCCCAACCTAACCTAAGCTTAACACGTCAAACGACCGGTAATTTGTCATACTAGATGCGTGGTATGTATGCGATTCAATAAGGGGGCTTATGCCCTCATCAACGCCCTTCTTC
>CAZXHL010000113.1:0-8908 GCA_964640545.1 uncultured Bacteriovorax sp.
ACCCGAGTGGCGATGTTTTGCGCAAGCTGAGCTTCCCGATTCCTGTAAGCGAAGCCTGAAGTTTAGGCGACGCAAGAAGGCAGCCTGAAAACATAGAATTGAGGGGATTGGATATGGGGCATTTGAATCACTTTTTTTGCAACACTTTATCGCGCACAGTTAAAGCTTAAGTGGATGACCGAGCGGCTGAGTGGAGCATGTCTTTATAAATTTAAAGGCTTCGTTTATGCGCCTTTGGAACTCTTAGGGTCGAGAGCTTCAGAGAGTCCATCGCCGAGGAAGTTGAAGCTCATCACTATGAAGAGAATCATGAGTCCTGGCAGGATGACAAGCTGAGGAGCGACGGAGAGAGCCTCAAGACCATTGTTGAGCATGTTACCCCAAGAGGCATTCGGGGGTTGCACTCCGAGTCCGAGGAAACTGAGGGCGGCTTCGAAGAGAATCGATTGCCCCACGCTTAAGGTGGCCGAAACCATCAAGGGCGAAAGTGTGTGGGGAGCGATCTCTCGAGTGAGGATACCAAAGTTCCCACGCCCTAAGGCGCGAGCCGCTTGCACAAACTCGAGCTCTTTCACCTGCAAGACCGCACCTCGAACAATACGCGCCTGTTGCATCCAACTAAACAGGACAAAAATCATAATCATTTTCACAATGCTCGACGATTCCCCTCCGATGAAGTGATTCACGAATGGAATTTTTTCAAAATCCAGTGACGAAAGAACGATGAGCACAGGAAGTAGGGGCAGCATCAACAAAGCATCTGTCGCGCGCATCAAAAGAGAATCGATCCACCCTCCAAAAAATCCCGCAAGAGAACCTATGACGAAACCAATAATCACGGATGCAATCGCGGTAAATATAGCCACTCCCAAAGAAATGCGCGAGCCGGAAATAAGTCGGGCGAGAATATCGCGCCCGAGTTCGTCTGTGCCGAGCAAATGCTCTGACGACGACCCTGCGTAACGAGACATCACATCTTGTGCACGTGAATCGAGGCCAAGTAGTTCCAGCCAAAGCGGTGCTCCGAGGGCGAGAATCGCAAAAAATGCGATTACAAATACACTGATCACCGCAAAACGATGCTGCAAAAAACGTTGAAAAGAACGCGACTGTTTGAGGCAAAGTAGTAGCGAGCTCATGACAAACGAATCCTCGGATCAAGTACCGCATAAAGAATATCTACAACGAGACTACTCACAAGCACGGCCACACAGCTGATGAGAAAGCAACACATAGCCACGTTGAAGTCGTTGTTGAGAATCGAATCATAAAGCAACTTGCCCATGCCAGGGTAAGCGAAAACACTTTCGGTGATAACCGCGCCTGAGAGAATCCCAGGCAAACTCAGTCCGATGACTGTTACGACAGGAATGAGGGCATTGCGTCCCGCATGCCGAAAGTTGACCTGATTTTGGCTGAGGCCTTTGGCTCGAGCCGTGCGCACAAAGTCCATGCGCAAGACTTCGATCATGCTCGATCGCACATAGCGCAACCATCCCGCAATTGTGAGTAGAGAAAGAGTCAAGACGGGAAGGATCAGGTGAGCGAATCTATCGCCTATCATTGCAAACCATCCCATCGAAGCGCCCCCGATGGTTTCCACGCCTCCCGCTGGTAAAACGCCGAGCTGTACACTGAAAATAAGAATCAACATGAGTCCGATCCAAAACGATGGCGCTGAAATGCCCATAAATGAAAAGAAACTAATAACGGAATCGGCCCAAGACCTTGGTTTCAGACTGGCGATCATACCTAAGGGCAGAGCGACAATTAACGAAAGACAAAACGAAAGCAATCCCAAGATGAGCGTGTTGCCAAAGCGAGGCCAAAGAATGTCACCTACGGGCAGACGGTAGGTGCGAGAATAGCCGAGGTCTCCCGTGATGACCGATGAAGCCCACACAAAATAGCGATGAGTGATGGGCTTATCGAGGCCCATTTGCGCCTTCATGAGCGCGACGTTCTCGGGCGTGCACTGCGGATTGGCAGCACACGCAACATCCAAGGGATCGCCCGGCATCCATCCCATAAGAGAGAAGGTCACAAACGACAATAGAAACATCAGAAGAACGCTTTGCAGAAGGCGCCGAATCAGGAAAGAACTCATGAATTATTCCAGATACCAGTTCTCGATGTTTTGTGTGGAATAAAACTGATGACCCGTCATCTCATAACCTTTGAGATTGGTAGGAATCACAGCAATCTCAACACGGTGGTAGAGGGGAATCACGGGAAGCTCGCTGGCATAGATCTGCGCGAGTTCTTTCATGAGCACTTTACGCTTTTCGAGCTCAAACTCGTATTTCACAGCATCAAAAATCTCATCGACGCGCTTGTTGGAAAAAGCGCCCGAGTTTTGTCCGGCAAAACTGTTGGCTTCGGTCGGGATGTTCTTGGAATGCAGGGTGGACTCCGGAGGATTGTCGGGGGAGGACACCCAGGCAAAAAGTGCCGTATGAGGATAGGCCCCTTTGCGCACGGTCTCTCCGAAAAAGACACGTGCAGGTTCGTTACGAATCACGGCGGCGACACCGATCTTTTTCCATTCTTCCTGAATGTAGGCCTGCACGAGCTCTCGTGTTTTGTTTTGAGCTGTACTCATGAGAATGATGGAAAGTTTTTTGCCATCTTTGACGCGCATGCCGTCCGCGCCCTTTTTCCATCCCGCATCGTCTAAAAGTTTCTCGGCCCGAGCGATGTCGAGATCGTATTTGGCGAGATCATCTGTGTAATACACGTCAAGTGGATGAAAGGGGCTGTGAGCCACGCTCTGACGTCCTTCGAAAAGAGCTTGAGTGAGTTTGCCTCGGTCGATAGCCAGCACAAGGGCGCGTCGAACGTTGACGTCTTTGAGTAAGGGATCGCGCAAGTTGAAGTCGACATGTTCATAAATAAGACCCGGCTTCATCGAAACTTTGAAGCGGCTTGAGAGTTGAGAGTCTTGAGCAAGTTTTTTCTCGAGTGCCAAGGCTTGATCGAGAGGAAACCCTAGTTCTCCGATCATTTGCACCGACCCCGAAGACAGGTTGGCTTCGAGAGCTTGAGTGTTGGGGACAATGCGCACGATCACTTTTTCAAGCTTGGCCATATCACCCCAGTATTTGTCGTTGCGTTTGAGAACAACGTGGCTGCCGAGTTTCCAATCTTCGAGAATAAAGGGGCCACTATAGAGTCCCGCTTCCGTAGGGCGGACAGTATAGAGAGTTTGTTTCTCATAGGTGCCAGCCGTGTCTTTACTCGCTTCAAAGATGGGGCCTTCGAGGTGTTTGGGCAAAAGATGAAAAGTGCCCATTTGATAGTAGCTGTAACGTGCGTCGGTGTATTTAATAGTGAATTTTTTGGAGTTATCCGAATCCACGGTGATGGATTCTATACGAGTGTAAACGTCTTTGTTACCAACAGAGACATTGGGGTGGGCTCCGACTTCCCATCCGAAGACGACATCGTGTCCAGTGATGGGAGTGCCATCTCCCCACACGGCGTTTGGGTTGAGTTCCCAATCAGCGATGATTTTTCGGGTGCCGTTTTCTGTAACGAAGCGAGCCTTTTTGTTGTCGAAGCTAGGAATCTCCGTACAGAGCACACACTTCCATTGCCAATCAGCTCCAATGGTGACGAGGGATCTCATCATCATGGATGTGATGTAGCTGGAGGCCGCCATCTGGGCAATTGTGGGGTTCAGACTTTCAAACTCTTGATCAAGTCCGATGGTCAGAACACTTTTCGAGGCCTCCTCTTTGGAGCCGGTGCAGGCTCCGAGGGACGCGATTGCAACAAAGAAAGTCATTAGAGATGTGAGACGCATAGGGTTAGCTCCTTAATTTAAAGACGCATATAAACGGAAAATTTCCACGGGATCAATACGTGGAGGCCAATTTAAGAGTTATTTAGTTTCGCCAGCGAATATAAATTGCGCAGTTGGCAACACGGGATCGATCATTGCTGCCGCAGAAGTCTATCTGGGAGACGTCATCAAATACGATACCGCGCCTAAAGAAGCTTAAGCCCCAAAATTTAAATCAGGCCCTCGATTTCGAGAATCAACTTCTTGATCGAAGCACCTTTAGAATACTTAGTTCCACCATACTTTCCAACGTCGATCTTTGATGGATTGTGATTCAACGAAACTCTTCCCCTCAACCTCAGCAATGAAGACTTCGGCAGAACCCTATGACACGGAAAAATCACCGGCCATGGGTTCGATGACATAACACTCGCCGCAGCCCTTACTGCCAATTGTCTACCAGCTCGATTCGCGAGTTCTGAATAATCAATCATCCGAAGTGGCCGCTGAGTTCCAACTAGTAGCCCCAACAAAATCTCTTTTTGAAATTCAGACTTGAAAGGCCCCACACACAGATCCTTCTTCCATTTCGAATAAGTGCATTCAACGGCTCGATCCAAATCAACTTGCGCCCTATGGGAGTCTTCGTCCACGAACTCTAGCGCCGTGACGAGCCTCAATCCATCGAGAAAAATTTCGTGAGAGAGGAAGGTCCACCCCTGAAATTTAAAGAATCGAAATTGCAGTTCAGCTCCAACTTTTAAAAGCTCTGAAAGCTGGGCGGGCTCCGAAAGAACCCTGAACTCCAAAGCTGAACCCAGGAAACTGCCCTTTAACTTCTTGGTTTTCATCTCCCCAAAACTAGCAAACACTCATTGATCTTGCCAGATACTTTAGCGCATCCTATAGACGCTCAATGATCTCGCACGAGCAGACGCTTTTCTACGCCCTAGGCGCCAACCTAGCCTTCGCCTTCGCTTGCTTGATCTTCACCGAATACAGTCGCAAAGTTTCCACACTGTGGATGAACGCCTTCAAAGCCACCGTGGCCTTTAGCGCCTTTGGACTAGCCGCCCTTGTTGGTTCAGGATTTTCACCGATCGAATGGCCTGCATTCACCTCATTGTTCGTCAGTGGATTTATAGGGCTGGGAATCGGAGATCTCTTTCTACTTCGCGCGTTCTCCATCATAGGCGCAGGACGCACTTTGGTTTTGTTTGCTTTTCAACCCCTGATTCTAGGAACGTTTTCTTTTTATCTTTTTGACCAAGCGATCGATTATGAAAAATTTTGGGGACTGCTGTTCTTTCTAGCGTGCTTATTCATCTTCAGCTTTGAAGCCAAAAAAACCACCGGACACTGGGAGATCAAAGGACTCGCCTGGGCGCTTATAGCCGTATCTTTTGATGCTATGGGAGTGCTGATGACAAGATGGGCCTTTGACCAAACTCCCGAGATGAACAGCAACTCTGCCAACTTCTACCGCACCATCGGCTGCCTATTCGCCTTCTTTCTGATTTCCAGATTTTATCGCCCTCTAGAACTCTGGGGAAAATTCAAAACCTGGCCCATAAAAGTCAAAAGTCTGATTCTCACAGGCTGCCTCTGCGGCACCTACCTCTCGCTGCTTCTCTACCTCACAGCGCTAAAAAGCGGACACCTCGCAACGGTTTCAGGCATCGCCATCACATCGCCGCTCTTTGCCACCCTCTTCGAAAGTATCTGGCACAAACGCTGGCCGACCAAATATCTTTGGGCCGCTCTCTGTAGTTTTGTAATTGGTTTTTATATTGTGCTTTAACGGCGACAATGTGCTCTACGGACTATTAAAGTTAGGCATCTGCCCAGCAATATCTCGAATTTTCTTTTGCTCTTCTTCCGGAAGAGAATTGAAGAAAGCTTCAGGATCTTGAGCTGCTTTTAGAATCATTTGTTGCATCGCCGCGGAATCAAAATTCGCCTGCTCACTCAGCGGTTTTAAAATATCGCTTGCAGAATTATAGATTTGATCGCGGATTTCCTCATCTCCCCCTGTCAGGGCTCTGATTTGCTCATCATTCTCCATAGCTTTTGGACTTTTTTTAATCTCAAGATCTCGCTTAGTTCTATTTCTGAGAATATCCTGCGCCTGAGCAAGAGCGAGGTCATCGGGATTGAGAGATTGACTTGCTTCTTCCGCAAAGGTGTTCGCACTAAAGAATACAAACTGAGTTGAAGCAATGAATACTAAAATTTTCGCCATGCGATTCATACTTAGTATTATCTAGCACCAGGCTTGCCCAGTCTGGTTAAACTTGCATAAAAGTAGTGTAGAAACATCAAACACTCAGCTGTCTAGAACTTGGTCAGAAACCCCCTACACCTTCCCCCTAAGTCTCTAATTTTACAGATTAAGTTTTGGTCCAAATATTGCTCCATTACTATTGGGGATCGGGGACATTGCTAATGGGAAATGAATTCAGCTCATATCGCTCGTGGCTAAAAGCCGTAGCCATCACCGTGCAAATCTGCGCCCTTTCATCATGCGTCGATCGGGAGTTAAACTTCGCACAAATCGAAGACGTTGAGCAACACTCTCAAATTGAAATCTATGAAGTCCCAAATCAGCCAAGCACTCAGGAAAGAAGCGAACAACTAGATCGCATTAGGGAGCAGTTTACTTCTTCAAGCGAAAAAAGTGATCAACTCACCGAACTTCTTCGAACCCTTCAAGAAATTAATGAAGCCCCTGAGACTTACGGACTAAAAGTTAGCGAGCTTCGAGAGCTACAGAAAGCCATTTTTGACCTGGGAGCAAACGCTCCCGTCATTCCGGGCATTGAAAACCCTGAATTACCTCGCTCTGAAGTTTTGGACCTAAGCAATCCTTCCAGCTGCCCAGATGCCGAAGTAAAAGTACAAATTCTTTCAAGCGGCCTTCGCCTAGTCAATTCTCTACCGCGCAAGAACAATTGCAGCAGACTCCTTTCCAAAAGATTTCAAGACGGCCTCAATCAAATTCTTCTTGGCAGTGCTTTGGCCATCATGAATGGCGAAGAGAAAATCGCAGAAGTAAATAACTTTCAAGACCTGCTCGGCACTTTAGAGGATCAAGGCTACTCAGTCTCTGCCGAATTCCGCACCTACCTCGCTCCTTTTGTGAAGCTTTACTCTGCCGAGGGTGACCTCTATGACCATGCGACAGAAATTCCACTTCCGATGTGGATCAATACAGAATTCAAAGTGAATGACTTTGCCGCAAACCAGGTTGTCATTCCCGCTCCTCATAGCGAAGTGATGTTTCATTTTACAAAGGCCGAACAAGAATCCGCCCTCGTAAAAATATATTTCTCCGACAAAGGCCTTGTTTTCGACGACGAAGATCTTCACATCCCTTATTGGGCGGGGGAAAAGACACTCCACCGGTTTGAGAAACACGAGGTGCTCTCTCTTCTAGAAAAGTCTAAAGAAGCCCATCAAGCTTTCGAAATTTTTCGCTCTCGAGCACCTGACTTTCCAGCTGGCGGCTTCGGAGTCTTGGGCGTCTGCAATGATGGCTCTTCACTAATCATGCGAGCCCAGCTCGGCCTCGACTTTCTGCCTCTTTTTCCAATGGCACGTAATGCCTATGTGACCATGCCAGAAAACTTTCCATTAAAAGAAGCATGGAATAGCCTTCAAAGTGATTTGCTGGGCAGCGAGCAGGATCATAAGACCAAACTCAAGCGAATCTATAGGAGCAATCCCTTCGAGGGAAGACAGAATCCCTTTCCTAACTTCGAAAGACTTCTCATAGATATAGAGGCTGAAATTAGAGATGATCTCTCCGAGGGAGCTGAACACTCTCGATGAAACTAGCTAAAAAATACATCGCTATTCTTACGTGTGCAGGGTCATTCATTTGCCAGAGCAGCTATGCCCAAACTTCAGCGCACGCAGAGCTTCAAAGCGGAACTTTCCTAAGCCATTGGGACGGATATAGAAACTCCTGGACTTCGATTAATGCTCAGATCTCAAACTCGCAGAACATTAAGCCAAAAGACAAGCCAGCTTTTCAATACTCTTTAGAAGTCATCTCAAGAACTGACAGCACCAAGCCAGTCCTAGGAAACATCAATCAAGCGGAATACTTCCTCACACCACAACTAAGCCTTGGCAGAGCCAAGCCAAGAGAGCTTTCTTCCAGATATGTTTTTGAAGATCGACTCAATCATCGCATTTGCCAAAATGCTTTGGAATGCGCGACGGGTGGCCCCATCGGTGCGCATTTTTCAAACAAACGCTTCTCACTATCAGCTGAAATTCTCACCATTCCAAACCTCTCCGCGCTACCTAAAACTTCTTCCGCAGGATCTTTGAGCTCTGACTATCGATGGACAACAACACCATACCAATTGGTCGAAATCGACGGCAAAACTTTTCCTCTGAGAATCAGCAGCAACGGAAACTTCACAACTTGGACATTTTTAACTCCGGGAATTCAAGGGCAGATAAAATTACTCGATCAAAAGTCCCTTATGTGGACGAGCATATTCGCCTCACATCGCTCGCACTCACCAAGAGTCACCAATACAAACGCGATTACGGTTGTTGAAGATTCTCCTGGTGAATTAGTTGCGGTTGTGAACAACGACCAAGACATTCGCTTTCCTTGGCACAACTATCTTTCGTCAGTCTTAGAAATAAAGAACGGCTTAAGCACCTTCTTTACGCAGCAAGAACTATCTCACAATGGTGATCTTGATATGAGCACGACAATCGGGTGGAAGCGACTCTCGAAAGGCTTTAGTCTGGAGAGCAGTGTTGGTTTTGCCAGAAAGGCTAGCTACAAGTTCGGTTTTGCCAGGATCGCCGCACAAGCTCGCGTATCTCGGTGGTCATTTAAATCTGAATTTGAGGGCGTGACGTCGTCGAGCGGATACAGCATCTTACTCATGCCCAAACTTTCCTACGATCTCTCGAAGACCACCTCTCTATTCACTTCATCACTTCTCATCTATTCTTCAACAAAAGATGAGAAGATTTGGTCGTCTGTCAGAGGGCAAGATTACATTAGCCTAGGGGTGCGACATGAGATTTAAGATCTTTTCGCTAACTCTAACAGCGCTTCTCACCTTAAACGGCTGCTTTCTCTCGGACAACACC
>CAZXHL010000114.1:0-8894 GCA_964640545.1 uncultured Bacteriovorax sp.
TAGAAAAGCCCCGGGTCGGCCGCGCCCTTGCAACACTTAAGCGCGCACAGTTTAATCTTCACTGTCATCCGTTTCTACGAATCACTTCGAGAAATTGATCTCCAAATTTTTCCATTTTACTCTCGCCTACGCCATGAACACTCAAAAACTCAGTGTTGTTGCGAGGAAGCAATTGGCACATGTCATGAAGTGATTTGTCGCCAAAGACCATGTAGGGAGGAATTTTGAGTTCGCTAGCAATTTCTTTTCTAAGCTCTCGTAACGCTTCGAATAGTTCTCCGCGACCGTGAGATTCGACTTCGTTACTGACTTTACGTTTGCCAGACTTGCTCGGGCTGCCGGGCTTGTTGGCCCTGAGCTTTCTAAGTTTGATTTGCTCTTCGCCTTTTAAAATAGGCCAGCTTTTCTCAGTAAGAGCCAAGGTTCTATATTCCCAGTCTTTGATCTGCACGAGTCCGGAGCTGAGTAGCTGGCGAACGATGTGGTTCCAATCGTTCTTGCTTAATTCTCTCCCGATTCCATAGACGCTCAGTTTGTCATGTCCACGTTGAATGATCTTGTCGACAGCAGAGCCTCGGAGAACATCGATGACATAACCTGCTCCAAACTTTTGATCTGTTCGGTATATGGCTGACATGAACTTTTGTGCTTCAACACTCGCATCCCACAGCTCTGGAGGATTGAGGCAGGCATCGCAATTTCCACAGGCCTTGTCTTGCTCTTGTCCAAAATAACCTAAAAGGTTCTGCCTTCTACACTCAATCGTTTCGCACAAGCCAAGCATGAGGTTGAGCTTGTGTCTTGAAATCATCTTATATTGTTCGGAGGCTTCTGTGCTTTCGATCATCCTTGATAGTTTTACGACATCAGAAAGTCCGTAGACCATCCAGGCGTTTGCGGGTTTGCCGTCTCGCCCTGCGCGGCCCGTTTCTTGATAGTAGGCCTCAATACTTTTGGGTAGATCCAAATGTGCCACAAATCTCACGTCTGGTCTGTCGATACCCATTCCAAAAGCGACGGTTGCTACGACAATCAAGTTGTCCTCGGTGTCGAATCGTTGTTGATTCTTTTTGCGTTTTTTGGCATCGAGTCCAGCATGATAGGGAATGGCTTTGTGACCGAGCTTGCACAAATTCTTTGCGACTTTTTCTACCTTGTTTCTCGAAAGGCAATAGACGATTCCAGTGTCATTAGGATGCTCTTTCTTGATGAATCGATCCAGCTGAGCCATTTCATTTTCTCTCTCGAGAATGGAATAGTGAATATTGGGGCGATCGAAGGAAGATATGAAAACCTTCGGATCTTTCATGTCCAGCTGGTTAGAGATATCCTTGCGAGTTCTCTCATCCGCTGTCGCCGTGAGAGCCAGGATGGGAGTCTCGGGAAATTTAACTTTTAATACATTGAGCTGAGTATAGTCAGGACGAAATTCATGTCCCCACTGGGAAACGCAGTGAGCTTCATCGATGGCGATTAAGGAAATCTTCACCTTGTCTAATAGGTAGAGTAGAGAACCTGAAACAATCGCTTCTGGCGCGACATAAAGAAGTTTGATTTCACCAGCATGTAGTTGCGCCTCGATCTCGCGCCTTTCTTGAGGTGAAAGGGTAGAGTTCAAAAAAGCAGTCGCGATTCCGTTTTGCTTGAGGCTATTCACTTGATCCTGCATTAGTGAGATTAGCGGAGAGACGACAAGCGTTGTGCCATCAAGGTGCAATGCGGGAAGTTGGTAGCAGAGCGACTTACCACCGCCTGTTGGCATGATAGCCAAAGTGTCTTTTTGCTGAAGAACGGAATCAATAATATTTTCTTGCTCAAGCCGAAAGGATTCGTATCCAAAGGTGCTCTTGAGAATTGCTAGCAATTCATTCTTTAGTTCGGATTCCACAGATTGAATCTATATGCATTCGAGCTCGAAAGTCCAACTTCAAATGAAGTAGATTCCTAGGTTAAAAGGCTCCCCAATCTTGTTTTCCGGGAATGTAGTAGGTGGGGCATATAAAGCGAAAGGCGTGGGCGAAGGCTCTCGTGCGTTTCGTAAACTTTTCAGTTTTCTCTCTCTCGGGAGCAAAGTCTTTTTCTGTTACCTCGTGAACAAGCTCAGATACGTATTTGATCTTTTCTTCTTCAGTTTTGAATAGGGTCCTAACTTTTGTCAGTTCACCAGGATCGAGCCACATCCCAGAACAAGTGGGGCAGGTATCTATTTGGAAGCTACGCTTTGGTGAGTAGAAATTTCTCAATAGGATGCTGTCTGGGCACTTCGGGCATTTGATCTTCTTTGAAAGGTCAATTTCCTCTTTTACAAACGGCGCTAAAATGTCGATTAATTTGTCGCCTGCGGATTCATGAACTTCATCGAGTTGTTTGATCTCGTCCCAATCGAGCCAAACGCCTCCACAGCCTTCTGAAATTTCGACATACACGTCATCAAATTTGATCTTCTTTAGGAGGGTGTTGGTTCTTGGGCACTTTAGGGTCATGGCTAGATCATAATATCTTTTGGGGGAAGGGCTTGGTACGAGTGGTCAAACTAGAGTATTTAGGCTTTACCTTTGGAGCTCTTGTGCTCCGTGTTAATGAGCGAATGAGCTATTCAACTTTAGCAAGCTGAGATAGAACTTTCCGAGGTGGTATCTTCATTGTCAGGCATCTCACGTTTAATTTTTCTTCTTGTATTTGTTATGGCATCTTTTTCGGCGGCGCGAGCTCAGTCGACCTCCGAGGCGAAAGAAGCGGTATCATTTGCGAGTTTTGATGCGAACGATAAGCAGATTCAAGTCTGGAATTCCAGAATCAATCAGGCAGACGTTGATCTTGCGACTCTAAAAGAAATCTTTCGGTCCTCCAGTGAACTTTGGAGAGGGTTAGTCGATGATACGTTTCAGGTCTATTCGTTTGAGACTCTTCGTTTTCATGGAAGAATTAAGACGAAGCTTGGGGGAGATTCAGATGCTGAGCAGGTCAGTTCCGAAGAGCAGCTTCGGATAGACAACATTTCCGAGTCTCTTCATTATAGAAATCTAAAAGCTGTTTCAGCCGTTAGGGCGAATGCACTTCAGATTCTCTTGGATCGTGGAAGCTTTCAGGAAATTAGCTTCAGCTCGGAGTATGTAGAAGATGTATTGCGGGAGTTGCATTTGGTGCCTTATCGTTTTTTGGCTTTAGGGAGAAATAAGCTTGCTGGGGTTACCGGTCACCTCGCGAAAGGCTGGAACGGAGCTTGGGATTTGTTGCCGCAAATTTTAGCTTTGGCCTTACTGCTTTTTGTGGTGGCTCTTTTCGTTTGGTCTTTATTTAAAGTTCCGGCTTTTCTCGAAGGCTATAAGATGACCTTGTTTCGCCAGAGGAAAAGAAGTGTTTTCCAGAACAAAATGCTGTTGTGGATTCCAAGATTTTCTATTTTGGCTCCTTGGTTCTTATTCCTCATTTTTCTTGAATTTTCGGATGTACTTTTGCGGTCAACGATTTTGGCGGAGATGTCGTCTCTCTCTCCGTATCTTCGGCTTTATGTCTTTTATCGGATTTTTCGTATCGTTTTGGCTAAGCTTTTAGTTCACTTATCTTTGAAGGCAAAGCTTTTAAAAGAACGTGAGATGCGCTTAAAGGTTCATTCAACTGCGAAATACTTAGGTATATTTGTGTTTGGAAATATGGCTCTCCTTGAGGCAGTGGATGGTGCCGTGAATCGAGGGCTTGTCTACACCTTAGTTGTTGATGTGGTTCGATTGGGGGCATTGGTATTCCTTATGTGGGCTGCGCGAAGCTGGAGGCATGAGATTGATGAAGCCCTTGAGCGAAATGGCGACGTGGGGTCTTCGTGGCTTCGGAAGAGATCCCAAGGTACCTTTTCCTTTGTCGCTCGAGTATTGGGCTTGCTGTGGCTTGTGGTCATTTATACGTTCTCAGCTGTAGAGGTCTTTCTTCAAGAGTTTGAATTCTTTAGAAAGCTATCGGCCCAAATTTTCCGGCGAAAGCTCGAGAGCAAACAAGACAAATCTGTTGAAGCGAGAGATGCGTTTTTGCCGACGGACTATCTTGAACAATTCGCTTTTGAGGTTCCGGATCGAAGCTTAATCATAGAGATAGAGTCCGGTGCTGGTGACAGGGTTAAGGCTTCTTTGGATGCTTGGATGTCCGGAAAGTCAGAAGAATCTCTATTGGCACTTGTGGGAGATACGGGCGCTGGAAAGTCGACTCTTTCTCTCAAACTTTGTTCGTTATACGAGGAGAAGCTAAAGGTGGTTCGTGCCAACGTTCCCGCTAAACTTACGACTAGAAAAGAAGTTTTGAAGTTCGTTCAGGAGCTTTTAGATATACCAGAGCCTGTTGAGCACGGTGGAGACCTGACAAGAAATTGCGAAGGCAAGGCAAAGACGCTGTTGGTTCTTGACGGATGCCAGAATTTCTTTTTGGGCAAGCTGGGCGGTTTTGAAGGATACAAAACTTTCGTTGAGCTTATTAATTCCCAAACAACCAATCTGTTCTGGCTGTGTATGTTCAACAAACAGGCTTGGAACTATCTTGATAGCGCCTTCGCGAGACATGCTTTTTTCAGGAGCGTGGTGCAGATGCTTCCTTGGGGGGAGGAAGATGTTAAGTCTCTCATCTATTCCCGTCATAAGAGATCTGGTTATAAGTTATCTTTTGATCAGATTATTTCTGCCGCAGCTCAAAGTGGCGGAGAGGTGGACTACTCCGAAATTGAAACGAAGTTTTTTCGCTTGTTATGGGAGCAATCCGGAGGAAATCCTCGTGCAGCGATTTATTACTGGTTGTCTGCTCTAAGGCCGGTCGCAGAAAATAAGCTCCGTGTTGGGTTGCCGGCCGATGATGATTTGAATATAGGGCAGCTCAGTGATGAGCAGTTCTTTGTTTTGTCGAGCCTGGTAAAACACGAGAACCTCACGGCTGCAGAGTTGGTCGAGGCTACCCACCTGAACGAAAGTTTGATTCGGCATGCTTTGAAGGTCGCTTTAGAGCGTTCGTTGGTGGGGCGCGACGTAGATGGAAGATACCGCATAAGTCCGGAAGTGCAATACTCTTTGATCAAATTATTGAAAGTGAAGAATTTTATTTATGGATGAATCTCAACTCAATCAAACTCTTGAAGTGATGAAACTCTTTGAATGGCAGAGAGTATTTTTCTTGCTTGTTGGCCTAGTCATACTTGTTTATGTGGCGAGGTTGGTCAGTCGCTTCTCAAGGCAACTCTACGCCAATTTTCCATCTAAAAGGCTTGTGATTCTTCAAGTTGCAACGGTCTTGACTTTTGCACTCTATATCGTTGGGTCTACGGTCCTCGTTTATGCGGCTCTGAGGCCGCCGAAGGAATTGCTACTCGCTCTCGGCGGTTCGGTGGCCGTTGCTTTTGGTTTTGCGATGAAAGATATTGTGGCCTCCGTTGTCGCTGGATTGATTCTATTGTTTGATCGGCCGTTTCAGGTTGGGGACCGTGTCACCTTTTCAGGTGTTTATGGCGAGATTCAATCCATCGGCCTAAGGGCTGTTAGGCTGGTAACTCTCGACGATAACTTGGTGACCATTCCAAACTCCAAGTTTATTACTGAATATGTAGGGTCAGGAAATGCCGGTGCGCTAGATATGATGATATGTGTGCCTTTTCATACTTCGCTTGATGTGGATTTTGATATCGTAACGGGGATTCTGCAGGAGGTGGTCGTGACAAGCTTATACACCTACCTAGAAAAACCGGTCAATATCGTGCTCGAGGAGACGGAAGTGGCTCATCAGCTTTGTTTGAAGTTCTTGGTGAAGGCCTACGTGATTGACGTGCGGTTTGAAAAAGCTTTTCAGTCGGATTTAGTGCGAAGAGGAACGCAGGCACTCAGGGCTGCTGGCGTCGATCGACCACAGCCCTTGTTGACTTCGGTGGGATAAGATTTAGACTCTCTTTTTAAAGCTATGGAGGCGCGTATGAAGAGTTTATTGAAGGTTTACACACTGATTTTTTCCGTTTTAATGGCACCGAGTGTTGTGGCGCAAGATTCAGGTATTGAGTTGAGTACTGCGATTCATGCCGCTATCGATATCACTCAATATGCTAATACCAATGTTGATGGCGGAATCGGTTTCGATCTTGGCCTCAGACAACATGTGTTTTTTCATCCCTATCTTGGTATTTTTGCAGGTTTAGATTACGTGGGTAGAAATGTTGTATTGAATATCAGTGAAAAATCAAAATGGCTTGATATTCCTTTTGGTTTGGCCTTCCGGTATAGCGGATCTGCGATGGGGGGGACGAAAAACTACATCGACTTAGGTCTTTACTATGCGACCAACCAAACGAAAACTTCTGCCGATCCTGGGATCACAGATTTTGCCGGAGGCCTCGGCTTCTATTTTGCGGGGACGACTCTCTTTCCGATCACGCCTTCTTTTGAAATGGGCTTTTACGTGACCGGAAAATATAGCTTCTTCTCACCTTTTGCTCAGAGCACTTTGGCTTCGATGCTTTCAACAGCATTTGGAGTTGAAGGTCGCTTCAAATATTAAGATGGATTGAGGCCTCGATTGTCTAAACTATTAAGGTCTAATTTTCTAATCAAGGTTCTACCTTTTGTAGGTTTGATCTTTGAAGTCTCGTTCGGATTGCTGTCGGGGATGTCAGAGAATCCGAGTATACCCCTCGTTTCATTTATGACTCTTTGGATGGTGGCTTGGTGGATTTTCGATATTATGCCTCTTGGGGTGACAGCTCTGATCCCCATGGTGTTCCTTCCACTGCTGGGAGTAACTCCTCTGTCTGAAGTCACTCCCAAGTATGCTCACCCAGTAATCTATCTATTCCTTGGGGGCTTTATTGTTGCAAGAGCCCTTGAGAAAACGAAACTAAGTGAGCGTATCGCTCTAGAGATTCTTCGCCTCACGGGAAAATCTGATTTTGGCATTATTGTTGGTTTTGGATCTGCGACGGCGTTCTTGAGTATGTGGATTAGTAACACGGCGACGACCGTCATGATGGTCCCAATCGCTTATTCAGTTTTGAACTTCTTGCGAGATAATTTAGAAGAGTCACAAAAAGGTCAGGTGCCTCAGCTTGCGATCGTACTTTACTTGACGATTGCATACTCCGCCAATATCGGGGGCATTATGACTCCGGTGGGAACTCCTCCCAATGTCGTTTTTGTCGGCTTTTTGGAGGAGCTGTATGGTCAGAAGATTGATTTCTGGAAATGGATGCTTGCCGTAATTCCTCCTGCTGTCGTGGTGATGGGGGTGATGTTCTACAGCCTGCGTAAGATGTTTACTTACAACCTTGAGATCCCGAAGGACTTCCCAAATTTTATTCGAGCAAAGCTAAAAACTCTTGGGGCATTGAATGCTGAACAAAAGGTAACTCTTGGTGTTTTTGTGCTTGTGGCGTTTCTATGGATTTTTAAGGCATTGATTCACGCAGTTTTGGGGGCTGAATTCTTGAACGATAGCTCGGTTGCCATCATGGGTGGGATTCTATTGTTCTTGATCCCCGCTAGGGACAGCCAAGGTTATTGGCGGGCTCCGCTGGATCAGAAGGACATCTCTCACTTGCCGTGGAATATTGTTCTGCTTTTTGGAGGCGGGATGGCGATGGCTGCCGGACTCAAAGACGTCGGTTTGATCGAATTGGCGACTCAGTATTTCGCAGCTCTAGATATCCAGTCACCATGGCTGCTTGTTTTGATGCTCGCTGCGATGGCTTTGTTTCTTACTGAAATTATGAGCAACGTAGCACTTAGTGTGGTGGCTCTACCGGTAGTTATGAACCTTGGCGTAGCTGCGGGATTGAGCCCAATTCTTGTAGGTATGCCAGTAGCTCTATGCACCAGCTTTGCTTTTATGATGCCTATCTCTACTCCTCCCAATGCCATTGTTTTTGGGACGGGTGAGATTCAGATGTCTCACATGATGCGCGCGGGTTTCCTGCTCAATCTAGTCTCCGTCGCAGTTGTGATGAGCCTAGGTTGGTGGTTGATCAAAATCGTGATTTAGTTTTTCTGAGTCATCGTTGATCAAAGTCGTTCCGCTCAAATTTCGATCCTAGGTATCACGCCCTCGTTAAGAAAATCATTGAGTGGCTTGGCGATTTTGAATTGCCTCAGAACATTCGCGTGAAATTTTTGATCGAGCACGGTTTTGTCATCAATAGCTTTAAAGAGGCCCCAGCTTTTTAGTTGTATAAGGTCTAGCGCCGGGTCTTTGGGTGAAAAGCCTCTTGGGTAGGTAGCAAGTCTTTCGCCTTCAAAGCTTTCAAAGGTTTTCTTTAGTGTTTGTGAGCTCAGTATTTTTTTGATGCTCTTGTAGTTCTGTGAAATTTGTATTCTAGTCGCTAGAAGTTGTTTGGGGGGAGGGTTATAGAGTCCCACTCCGAGCATAGATCTGCCTCCAGGTTGAAGCCTGAAATAGTAGCCTGCATATTCCGACTTCTTTCCACCACGAGCAATGTAGGCAGAAAAGTGTGTATTGTAGGGATTTTTATTTCTGGAAAATCGAGCGTCGCGGTTGATTCTAAAAAGGCATGATTTGGGGTGAACAGGCTCTATCTTGGGGTCGAATCTTGCTATGTCATTGATGAGTTGATCCACCCATAAAACGAATTGTTTACGTAGTTCCTGATACTCTTGCCTATGGGCGTCTACGTAGGATTTGTTGTTTTCTTTTTCGAGCCCTTTGAGAAACTTGAAAAGAGGACTTACTGACATTCCATGACGTTCGGGAGACATTTCACCAACTTAAAGGTAGATTTTTTTAAGTCTATTGCTCTTCAAAATATTTTGATTGCTCCTAGTGTCTAAATTCGCTATCCCGTTGAGTATGTACAAATCTCTGCTCCTTTTTGGCCTTTCTTTCTCTCTTCAATTAATGGCAGGTGGCGCTAAGCCTCCGATTTATGA
>CAZXHL010000115.1:0-8515 GCA_964640545.1 uncultured Bacteriovorax sp.
CCGTCAAATGCTTTTCTTCCATCTTTGATGACGATGCATCGGGTGCAATGGGCTTTTACAATGTCTGGATTGTGGGTAACCATAACTATGGTTCGTCCTTCAGCATAAAGTTGAAAAATTTTATTCATGCTCTTGTCTGCGAATCCTTTGTCTCCGACACCGAGAATCTCGTCCAGGAGCAGAATTGGGGCCTCGAGGTGGCTAGCAATTGAGAATCCAAGTCGTACCACCATTCCGCTTGAATAGTTTTTAATCGGCATATGCATAAAATCAGCGAGTTCCGAAAATTCGATGATTGAACTTAACTTTTCCTGAGTCTGTTTTCTTCCAAACCCCAAAATTGAAGCGTTCAAATAAATATTCTCGAGGCCTGAAAGTTCAGGATTAAAGCCTGCTCCAAGCGATATGAGTGGGGCGATTTTTCCATGGACTTTGACGCTCCCTTCGGAGGGCTCATAAATCCCTGTTATGAGTCGCATCAGCGTACTCTTCCCAGCGCCATTCTTGCCCATAATACCGATGAAATCTCCGGAGTTGATATCAAAGCTAATATCATTGAGAACGGTTATCTCGGTGGGCTTCTGTCGGAAAGTCTTGCCTTTCATGAAGTCGACAAGAAAAGATTTTAGGTTGTCAGGTCTTTCAGCCCAAAAGCGAAATCGCTTCACTAAGTTCTTAACTTCAATAATTTTATTTTCTGTATTAGGGTTACCGCGCATAGGATCAGATTCTTTCTACTGCCAGTTTTGATACTCGAGTATGCATTACAAAGGTGACCACAAAAATAGCAATTGTCCAGGCAAGGGGGGCGAATATCTCCACCCAAGTCGGCCAAAGCCCCCGAAGTAGGCAATTGTGAACGCCTGTAAAAATCTTTCCTACCGGATTAACAAATAGTATCCACACATACTTTTCCGGAATCTGATTCATTTGATAAAGGATTGGGGTCGCATACATTAGCATCTGCAAGACAAGGGCCATCACTTGTTTTAAGTCTCGAATGTAGATAACTGTAATAGAAAGGATGTAGGAAAGACAGTATGCCTGAATTCCGAGCAGCCCTAAATAATACAGCACTAAAATTGAGCTAGGTTTTAGTTCAATTCCGGTGGCATAGGCCACCAATAGAATTACTGGTACAGATAGAATTAAGGTGAAAAAATTTGCAATGGCAGTTGTTAGCGGAAAAATGTTCAAAGGAATGTTGACTTGAAGGAGAAGCGGTAAGTTTCCGAGTAATGAGTCCATACCCTCGATGAGAGTGCCTTGAAAATAGGTCCAAATTAGAATTCCTGTAGTTACATACGCCGCAAAGTCTGGATCTTGAATCTTAAAAATAATTTTAAAAAGAAAGTAATACATAGCCGCTGTTGATAGGGGGACAAGAAGGGTCCACAGGTAGCCCAGCGCAGATCTCCGATAGCGTAATTTAAGAGTTCGTGAGACCATGTTCCACAGCAGAAACTTTTGGTCAAAGCAAATGAGAGTTTTTAGTGAGTACACAGATACAAAATACCTAATATCTTCCATTATTGCCAATGAGATAGATAACTTTGTGTGCCTAAAGTAAGCTAGGTAGTTTTTGGCTTTCTTTTTGAATATCTTTTCTCCACTTCTCAAAAAGAGAGAGGTTCATCTGAGCCATTTGCTTCCATCTTTCAATGTCCGGTATTGGATCATTGAGGGAAAGGCCCTTGAATCCAAGCTGTTTGAAGTCCCCAAGATCGTCCGACTTTAGAATTGGGACAATGCCCATGCTTAGGTATTCCATGAGTTTGGTGGGACAGCTTACGCGATTGAGCAATATATCGTCTCGAAAGATAAGCCCAAAATGTGCCTTCTGATATTGTGAAATGAGTTGAGCGGGGGCAAGAGACTCTACGCCGATCCCTATTCTTGTGAATTCTTCGAATGCGGCTGGTTCATGAGTGAAGACGTTAAAGCTAGCCTTGTTTTTGTTTTTAAAAATGTAGGTCAACATCTCGCCTACATTTTGCCATTTTTGTGCACCACCAGAGTATATAACTCTAATGGGAGAACTTGGTAAAAGCATTTTAGTCTGCCAGTCAATCGATTCGGGAGTCCTGATTGGAATGACTAGAAAATTTGTATCTACATTTAATTCTGGATATTTCTTAAGAACATGAGTTTTCATTGCATGGCTAACACAAATAATTATTCGGGCAGACTCGAGACATTTTTTCTCCGCAGGGGCCATTGCCGCCATTTCAACTAACTTACCTTCAAATTCGAGTTCCTCAGGCACTGCTCCGTGAAGGTCTACAATTAGATTCTTTCCGAATATTTTAATTAAGGACAACGCAGCTCTAGAGGCAACATTGTAAATGCTGTGTGTGTAGAGAGTTCTATGTCGCAAGATAAGGCCGACGAATATAGAAAGGTCTTTGATGTTTTTCAGATTTAGATAATATTGGCGTGTTTTCTCACCAACATACTTTGGGGCAGATCTCTTGCCTAGGAACACATACGTTCTTTTGTGTTCTGAGAAAAGAGAGTCAATATCCTCTATCCTGCGAGACATTCCCTCTTGGGCTTGCGATTGATCTGGCTTTTCAGCAAAAATTAAAACTGAGCTCATTTTAAATCTTCCTGCGTACCAAGTGACCTCGTCGAAATTGAAAAATCCTCAGAAGATTTAGTTAGGTGCTGACTGTAGAAGGGGTCTAGGGGGAATTTCTTTTTCCACTTTTGATTGAATCGACCTTCAATATCAGATTCGTCTTTGAATTTGCCCCTAGATGATGATTCATGGTGAATTAGCTTGGTGGTCCCGACGTAAATGTTTCTATATCCACTGTTCGTAAGGCGACAGCATAAGTCAACATCTGAAAAAGTGTTTGGAAAGTCGGTGGAGTCAAAGCCCCCCACTTTTTTAAAGGTGGCTGAGTTGAGGAGCAAAACGGCGCCGGTTACCGCACTAACATTACGAACCAGATGTCCCCATCGCTGATAGGTGGGGGCAGTGTCGGGATAAAACTTGAAAGCATGCCCAGCTACGGGGCCGATGCCCAAAATGATTCCTGCATGTTGGATGCGAAATGACGGATAGAGTAGTTTTGGGCCAACGGCCCCAGCATTGGGAAGTAGAGCATAGCTCGCTAATTTCATTAGCCAGTCTTCTTCGATGACTTCAACGTCATTATTTATGAAGCAGAGCATTTCTCCAAAGGCTTTCTCGGCGGCTAGATTGTTCATCTTGGAGAAATTAAACTCTCCTCTGTAGGGTAAAATCTTAACTTTTGGATTGCTCGATAGGCTTGAGAAAATGGTTCTAGTTTTTTCATCTGTTGACTCGTGGTCAACAATAATGATTTCAAAGTCGGGATAATTTGTTTTTGAGAGCAGTCCGGTTAATATTTTTGCCAATAGTTCCGGAGCATCTTTATTTAGAATAATAATTGAAACTGAAGGATGGTTTTTTTGAATTCTAAAAGAGTACGATTTGTTTTTTTCAATACTTACTTCTGGTGCGTAGTCCGGAAGTAAGTCGTTAAGGTGGTTGGACAAAGCGGTTACGGCATTTTTGAGAGCGTATGGTTTTTGCTCCGAGTTGCCTGCGGTTGATGTGGGTAAAATTCTCCAGTGGTAAAGGACTTGGGGAATATGAATGACCTGGCTAGGCGAGAGTTCTTTAGAGGCTCTCAATAACAGGTCGTGATCTTGCGCTCCTTCGAGGTTAGGGCGTAGGCCACCAAGCTCGTCGAAAAGAGGCTTCCGCATGGCACACAGATGATTGACATAGTTTTGTGATAATAAGAGTTCTGGACTCCAATCCGGCTTGAAATATGGAGAATGACGTTTTCCGTTAGTAGTAAGTTTGTCTTCGTCGGAATAGATAAGTTCTGCCTCTGGGTTCTGTTCTATTGCGTGAGCAATTTCATTGAGCGCTTCTTTGTCGAGTAAGTCATCTTGATCCGAGAAGACTACCCAGTCCCCCTTGGCTAATTCCACAGCTTTATTTGTACTGCGGGATATGTGTAGGTTCTGCAGGTTCTTTGTTGTGATGATTCGTTTGTCGGATCTTGTTAGGTTTTCTAAATACTGGCTAAGTTCGGGCGAGTTGGAGGCATCATCGCAAAGACAGAGTTCCCAATTCGCATAGCTTTGACTCTGAATGCTTCCAATGAACTCTTCAAAATACTGAAGGTTTGGGCGGAAGACCGGAACGACTATTGAAATTAAAGGTTGCTTCAAAGTAGCTTTGCTGGAGGTTAGCTTGGAGTTTGTTTGGAGCCAGTTTGAATAGGTTTCTCTATATATGATGTGCTTGATCATCATTCTTACGGCCCATAACGTCCCTTTAAGGCCGTATGTCCGAAGGCGCTGGAAGTAGTGTAGTAGGTTGGGCACACGGCACTATTGACGAAAAAGGCCGTTCTTTCAATTAAGTCTTTTTTGAAAAAGAGGAGTCTGTAGGCTAGAAGATCTCCAGAGAAGGTGCTGTTTTTGTGTTTATGAGGTTAAGGCGCCTTGGGGCTGGAGGCGTTGTTTTAAAAATTGCTAGATTATGCCTATATGGATTGAGGCGACTTGGCGTCGATCTCGCTCCTTCTCGGGCAAAGTCCCTAGCCAAGAAATACGCTGGGCGTGATCTGGTATATTTTGCTCCTTATTCACATTGGCATGTCCCGCTGTATCAAAGACCGCAGCATTTGGCCCTCGAACTGGGAAGGCAAGGGTTCCTTTATATTTTTGGGACCACTGAAAACTGGAGAGTGGTTGAGGGAGTTCGTGAGCTCGATGAAGGGTTGATTTTGTGCAATCGAGTGGATTTGCTAAATCATTTTGAGCAGAATCGAGAAAGAAAGTGGCTTCATCTTTATTCGACTGACAATCTACATGGCTTAGATGAGGTCAAGGCTTTTGAGAGAGCTGGTTGGAATGTGTTGTATGAATTCGTCGATGAGTTTTGCGATGATGTAACTTTTTCGCCTATTTCTAAGGTTGTCAGAGACCGACACGAATATCTTTTAGACGGTCGACAGGCTGTTATTGCAACTGCAAAAGTTTTGTTGGAGCAGGTGCCCGCCAAAAAGGAAAAAATGAAGGCGTTGATTCAAAATGCGGTAGATCTCGATCATTTCAGGAGAGAAGATGTTGTTGCAACAAGCGATAAGGTGTTTGCTGATAGAATTTCTCCGTTTGAGTCGGTGCTGGGATACTACGGTGCGTTTGCTTCATGGGTGGATTGGGATTTGGTTTATACGGTTGCAGAAAGAAACCCTGAAATTGCAGTTGTTCTGATCGGGCAAGACCTAGATAAAAGTAGGCCGGTCTATATGGCCGATAAAGCCCAATTGAAAAATTTGTTGTTTTTCCCGCCGGTTCCCTACGCTGAACTTCCGTCTTATGCTGTTCATTTCACAACGGCTTGGATTCCATTTGTAATTAATAATGTTACTCTATCTACCTCGCCTCTGAAAATTTTTGAATATCTCGCCCTGGGGCTGAAGGTGTTATCTCCACAGTTGCCTGAATGTGTTGATTTGGCAAAAGTGAACCCAAAAGTAGTAATATTGAAAAAGGACGATAATTGGGGGGCCAATGTTGATGGGAGGCTCGGGGCGACTTATGAAAGGTCACTTGCCGGGATCTACTCATGGAAGGACCAGGCTTCAAAAATTCGAGCACTGCTCTCACAGGGATCTAAATGAATAAAGTTGCTATAGTCATTGTAAATTTTAATAAAGCTCACCTGAGTAACTTGTGTTTGGATTCTCTGGTGAGAGCTTCCGGCCAGACAGACTTTTCGGTCATCATGATAGACAATGCTTCTCGAGACGAAGATAGAGAAAGATTAGGTAAATTTGTAAACTACTTAACCGACAATAGGCTGATTGATATCGAGTATATTGAATCTCCTAAAAATCTAGGTTTCCCGGGAGGTAACAATTTAGGGATTGAGAAGGCTCTGGCTGACACCCGATTCACTCACATCTGCCTTCTAAATAATGATACTATCGTGAGCGATCAATGGCTGGATGATTTGGTTGCTGAATCGGGTGATGCTCTTGTTGGACCCGTCACGAACTCTGTTGGGAACGAACAAGTTATTGTTGAGCCATACGATCTAATGGGACCAAATGGGTACATGAGGGAGCGAGTTTTCTCCTTTTCAGGGAAATGGCGAGCCGATCATCTCAAGCAAGTCGAACAGACTGAGATGTTAGGCTTCTTCTGCGTTTTGGGGGAACGAAAGTTGTTCGAAAACGTGGGTTTGCTTGATGAGAATTTTGGGATAGGCACGTTTGAAGATGATGACTATTGCATTCGAGTGGCAAAGAGCGGCTACTCTCTCAAAATAGTTCGCCATTGTTTCGTTCATCATTGGGGCTCTGCTAGTTTTACAGCTCTTACGAGAAAATTTTTTAAGAATCTTCTTCAGAAGAATCAGCATTACCTGGAAGACAAACATAAAGAGGTTTGGAAGAATCCCTCATGGACTCTTTCATTGGCATTGTTTCATGAAGGGCGTTCTCTATCTCCTGAGAAAGACAAATATCAGAAAAAATATTTGGATAGAATTAAGTCTCACGTCACTCAAATGGATGAGGGGGCGAGGTTATTGGTGTGGGGCTCTATTGCCGAGGTTTTAAATAGGAAGCTTTTTATTTCAGTTAATCAGGAGCGTCGTTGGTGGATTAAGCTTCCCTTGGTGTCGCTCGTAGTTTTGAATTCTATTTTTCTGGAGGGCAACAAGAGGGGTGAAGTTTTGGGTGTGGTTAAAAAACACCTAAAACACTACAGTGGCCAGGTCCGGGATGTTTTGTACTCCCGGTTTTCAGCTTTCAAGTTTTGGGCAAGAAGTTTTAGGGCGAAGGAAGTTGTAGTTTTGTTTGCTAACGATAGGGCAGAGGGGCGGATTCAGCGTAGTCATCAGCTTGTAAGGCAGTTTGCTGAGAAAAGACCCGTGGTCTGGATAGATCCAGTGAGCAGTGCTTTTAGTCCCTTTTATTCTCCTCTTGAGGTTAGAAGGGTAAAACTTTTTGAAGGCTTGCCTGTAATTTCTATTCGACTTTCGAAATTACTACAGGAAGTTTTTTATACTTCGGGCCTTGCTTCCGGGGACGCAGTAAATTTTTGGAAAACTCTAAAACGCAAATTGTTTTTTGGAAAGCTTGATCAGTTACATGTCGTTGTTACCCAGCCATTTTGGGCAGAGATGGCTGGGGCTTCGATGTTGAATTCGCTAAAGATAGCCAAGAAGGTAAGCGTCTACTTTGACTGTATGGATTTGCACGATGGGTTCGATAGCGCAACTCATGAGTTGAAGATGTATGAGAAGCTAACGCTGCAATATATTCCAAACATCGTGGTGACGAGTGGTGCCCTCGAAAAGTCTATCGATGCTAAGGATAAAAATGTTTCATTGATTCGAAACGGCTGTGCTCCCGAAAGTTTCCCGATCTTAGACTTACCGGCAGTCTCGCAGGTAACGGTTGGATACTTTGGGGCTGTAGCGGAGTGGTTTGATATTGATTTGCTTCGTGCTACCGCAAAAGAGATGCCTGACATAGTTTTTGAAGTTATCGGGTATTATGGTATGGCCTCTTTCTGTTCTGAGCTTGATAGCCTCCCCGGTAACATAAAATTCTTGGGAGAAAAAGCCTTTGATGACTTGCCAGACCTTTGCAAGAACTGGAATGTGGCTGTTATTCCTTTTAAAATTACCCCTCTTATTGAGGCCACCAACCCCGTAAAACTTTATGAATACTCGGCGATGGGGCTCCCATGCATATCGACGCCGATTCCAGAGGTTGTGCTTTTGAAGGATCGGCTTGATGTGGAAATTGTAGAGACGGTAGACGAGTTCGTAGCTGCCATCAAAAAACAGCTGGAGTCTGATTCTTTTGAGCGAAGATCGGTTAGGCGTGAGTTTGCAGAAGCTAATTCATGGGAAACTAGGGCTGAAGGTTTTTTGTTTGATTGTGTATAATGTCTTTTTAAAATTTGGTGTAAAAATCGAGTTGCATCAGCTGGAAAAAAGTCAGTGGTTTTTCTTGCTCCCCTCAAGCGATAATCTATGGGGCTCGGTTGAGATGGTAAACATTTTCTTCCTGCACAGCTCCACCTCTTAGGTTTGACGACATTTCTGAGGGCCTTTCGTTGCTTTTGTTTTCGTCGGATGCAGTGGAGGAAGGGGGAAAAGGTTCTTCTTGGAAATAGAAGACATACTGCTAGGGTCTCTTAAGATTGGTGGCTGTATCTAATGCTTGCTTTTGTGCGAGTCGTCGGATGTCCTGCTTTGCCCTTGATAGAGCCACTGTTAATGAGAGAGTGATTAGTGTGAGGGCGGCTAGAAGGCTTAGAATGAAAAGATTTGATGCTAGTGTGAATCCAAGAGCTTTAGCTATTGCCTCGTGAATAGTGGGCGAGGCTGCCATTAGAAGTACAAACAAAAAGCTTCCAAACCATGATAGACAGTATCTTAATTCTAAGTCGCGTTTTCTGATAGATTGAGTAATAAAGGCAAAGCCCAAAAGACAGATTATTG
>CAZXHL010000116.1:0-8353 GCA_964640545.1 uncultured Bacteriovorax sp.
TCGCAATCAGCCTGAACCCAAGCTTCGCAGTTGTAGTCATCACGTGTGCCGCTCTTTTTCTTGCAGCTGCTATCATCATAGAAGTCATAGTAGAATCCAAGCACGTAGCCGTCTTTGCGCTCACAATTGCGGACAGCGTCTCGCTCTGCCCGTGAAAAAGCACGCTCTCTCGCAGCGTCTTTGTCTCCCGTGGTTGTGCCGCCTTTCCCAATACCGGTCACCGTGATGATGCGATAGTCGTTGTCGCGATAATCATTGTGTCTATAATCAGCCATCGCGCCAATTGAAAAGAAGGTGGCAACAGTTAGTCCTAGGGGTAAGAATAATTTTTTCATTTTATAAAGTCTCCTTAGTGGTGTTTCGAACAAGTGCAAAGATACAGAGTCAAAGCTCAAAAACAAAGACCTATAGGAGACGTTAATGGCGCTAGACGTTCTTACATTCGCTGACGCGGATACTGACGCCAAATCATCAGAAGAGACGCGAGGGAATGAGAGGAACCCCAATGCAAACAACTACAAGTTCAAGGATTCTAAGAGAGTTTTCTCTTCCATCTTGGTGAGATATCTCCACTCACCCTTGGGAAGATCTCCGAGTTCGACATTCATCACGCGAATGCGTTTGAGGCGAACGACTCGAAGTCCAAAAGCTTCAGCCATCCGGCGGATCTGACGATTGCGACCTTCTGTGAGGCGAATGCTGACTCGGTTGCGGCCAAGACGGTCGACTCCGCAGGGCTTTGTGAGCCCTCGTTGATCGTCGCCAATATCGACTCCACTTCTCATTTCTCTGATCTGAGCATCACTTATCGGAGAATCAAAAACCACGATGTATTCTTTTTCATGGTTCTGGCTGCTTTTCAAAATCGGGTTCACGAGGTCGCCGTCATTGGTCATCAAAAGCAGGCCTTCGGAGGCGATATCGAGGCGACCGATCATAAAGATCCTTGGCCCCTTCCAATTGATGGCTCTATCGAGGTTTCTCTCGTTGTCTGGGTCCTGGGTGGACTCCACTCCAACTGGCTTGTGGAAAGCGACGATGATGCGCCTGGGCTTTTCTTGCTTAAGCTCCAGCACCTTGCCATCAAGCTCAATGACGTCGCCTTCGCTCACCTGCAGCCCTAGAGTGACCGGTTCGCCATTGACCCTGAAGCGGCCCTCCTCAATCCAGCGGTCGGCCTGCCTCCTAGAGCAAACACCCCTCTGGGCCAGGAACTTATTGAGTCTTTGGCTGGACATGCCCACCTGAAAAGCACATTTCCCCCGCCCAGGACAGAGCTAACTGCGCCCCAAACACTTTGCGCGGCGAAACATAAATAATTCTTAAGTAACAAATAAGTTTTGCAAAACAACGACTGCGAGATATTATGACTTTCGACAGAAAATTGACGCCCCAGATTTAAGCCTGAAACTTTAGATGACAACGGAGAAGCTATTAAAATGCACCAAACTCGAATGAACGCCCGGCCCCAATTCAATTTCTTTTTTTCTCTTTTGATCGCATTCGGCACTTCCACAGCCCTAGCAAGCACCCCAATTACCGTAATGAGCTACAATTTCGAGAACCTCTTCGACACCTCTCACGACGAAGGAAAAAGTGACTGGGCCTATCTCCCGCTTCGATCCAAACGCTCCGAAAAAGTTAAGAGCGAATGCCAAAAGATTAGCAATCCTCAATGGAGAGACGAGTGCCTCTATATGGACTGGAATGAGAGTGTCTTAAGGCAAAAATCCCTTAACCTAGGAAAAATGATTCGCTCTTCCTTTGACGGAAAGGGGCCCGACATTCTTGTGCTTCAAGAAGTTGAAAACATAACAGCCCTCACTCATCTAGTTGATCATGGCCTTTTAGGAATGGGCTACGAATACCTCATCCTACGAGAAGGTCCAGACCAAAGAGGCATCGACACAGCGATCATCTCTAGACTTCCACTCATAACCGCAACCGATCACAACGTATCCCTCCCTGGCCCGGCCGATACTCGCCCCACTAGAAACATCCTAGAGGCGAGCTTCAAAGTTAATGGCAAAATCATTACTGTCTTCGCAAACCACTGGCCAAGCCAAGCAAACCCCACCGAGCATCGTGAAGCTGCAGCCAAGACCTTGGTCAAAGCTGCCAAACGAGCCGAAGGTCGCGGCGAGTTCGTGATTGCAGTTGGGGATTTCAACTCACTACGCCCCGAGCTCAACGGACGCATTGGACAAATCATCCGAGGAAGCAACAATGAAGTTTTTGTGGACGGGATCGAGAAGCGACTTGATCGCTCTCAAAACTATGGCCCCACTAGCCAGCCTGGGACACATTGGTATCGCGGCAGCTGGAGCTTCATCGACAGAGTCTTCGTCATGCAATCAGCCCTTAGAAAGGGAATGGATGTAAAATGGAGCAGCATTGACGTTCACGCTCCAGACTTTGCGATACGCGGGCCAAAACCATTCCGCTTTAACGCAGAAGAGGCAGATGGCTATTCAGACCATCTACCCCTTAAATTAGAACTCGAATTGTAAGCTGCGCTCTTTACGGAGCTCGTCCGTCATTAGTCGCTCTTTACGGAGCTCGTCGATCCGAATTGGCGAGCTCTCCAGCAAAAATCAAAGCGATCTTTGTGAAGGTGCTTGAGTGCTCGAAGTTGGCAGCATTTGTGATCGTATCTGCTTCCGTATGAATGTCTCGGTTCATTTCTCTGAACGAAGATTCAAACGGCATCAAAGTTGAATACCCCTGTCTAAACCAAGAAGCGTGATCGCTACAGCCGTACCCACATTCGTCAGCAATGATGCTAAGACCTAGATCGTAAGTGCGATTGGCATCTACCAATAATTCACGAAGCCAAGGGCTTGTGAAGTCTTCCATGGAAGCAATCACCATAGGGCCGCTGCCTGGCTCCAAAGTCATATCAAGCTGAAGAACAGCCACAACATCTTTGTCTTCTCTCTTATATGCCTGAGCAATTTCGGCAGATCCCACTAGACCGATTTCTTCAGCGGCATACCAAAAGAACTCAATCGTTCTTTCGGGTTGAGCCATCTGAGACATGATTCTGAAGGCTTCAAGAATATTGGCAGAACCAGAGGCATTGTCATCAGCTCCAGGAGATCTGCGATCATTCGAGAACCAACCCACCGTTGAGTCGAAATGCCCACCAAGACCAACGATTTCGTTCGGACGAGTCTTACCGACAATTCTTGCTCTTACAGAATCTTGGTTCGTGCGATTGTGAGAGATACGATCGATCACAATTTCCAAGCTTGATTGGCTCGCAATATTTTGGAGCGTTTCAACCATCCACTCAACATGTGCGTTTCTCGTGGACGAGTTATGATACCGGGTATTGAAAGAAGAGATCTTTTCAACCCACTGGCGCTGGGCCTCGGGACTCACATGCTCGAAGGCTTGAACGATCTCAGGTCGCACCTGCATAGAGGAAGACGACTTAAACTCCTTGAGCTTTGCTTCTTCCAAACGAGTTTTGGAGATCTGCGTGAGCATCGAACCGAGAATCACTTCGGCTTGAGCGTGGTCTGTTTCAGATGGTAGAAGCTCAAAACCACCACAGCGATTTTTGGCGTGCATAAGATTCGACAACTTTTCTAACTGCTTCGGGCTTGCCTTTGCTACAGCCACATTTGCTTCGTGATTCCCAAGAAGGACTTCAAGCCCCAAAAGTTCGGCATAAGAAGATCCCACCAAAATGGTTTCTGTCTTAGTGCCGGGAATAGAAGCTGTGTGTGCTGCAACGTTTGCACCGCCCACCGCAATGGCTCCGGCAATTATAATACGAAATGGTTGATTGGCCCCTAAATTCATAATGCTCCCTCCCCAGGAAGCGAGGGCTCTGTAACTTTACGGCCCTCGATCAGCTAAAAATATAATTACAAGACTAAAGAACGTCGAGAAGTTCGACCTCAAAGACCAATGTCGCATTTGGAGGAATTACTGATCCTGCCCCACGCTCTCCGTAACCAAGGCTAGAAGGAATTGTGAGCTTGCGCTTTCCACCAACTTTCATTCCGACAACTCCCTGGTCCCAACCTTTGATCACACGGCCAGCACCGAGATCAAAAACGAAAGGCTGACCACGATCGACTGAGGAATCAAACTTCGTTCCATCTGTGAGCCAACCTGTGTAATGTACGGATACTTTCTTGCCAGCCACAGCTTCTTTGCCATCGCCATCTTTAATGTTTTCGATTTGAAGTTCAGTCACGGCTTCTCCTTGTGTTACTGCTGTCGCAGCTGCGCCTTCTTTATCTCCATCTTTTCCAGTACAAGCTGAAAGACTAAAAAGGGCCAAAATTGAAAAAAAAGTTATTTTCTTAAAATCTAGGATTTTCATAGGTTTTGAGTCTAAATCTCCCCCACCGAAACAGCAACACACCGCCCGCCCGAAGCTCCTAAAAAATTCTGTGTCCTGATGCATCATTCTAGAAACACGGATAAACTCTTCGATTATGCGTGAAGACAAGCAACAAAAACTCGATCGCGTGGCCAAGAGCATTCTCAGCATCGTAGCTAGATTTGGCTTTGAAAGCCTCACTCCCTCACGCCTTGCACGAGCGACTGGCGTTTCTAGGCCATGGGTCTATAAATACATCGGCGGATCTAAAGAAGAGCTAAGTAGCTTTGCCATCGACCATTTCGGAAAACTATTCACCCAACTAGATGGAGCGACCAAGCCCACCTCTGTTGAGTTTTTCCAAGATGATGAAATCAAACGAACCGAAAAAACCTTGGCTTTTGCCATAGAGAATCCCGAAATTATACAGATCTATTTCCGCTTCAAAGGAACCCCCACCGTCATGGGCAAAGCCATTGAGAAGATTGAACGCGAATATAGAAAACACAAAGAGTTTCAGATTCAGGAGACATTCAAGATCGGAAAGACAGAAGCCAAGGTCTATACTGATATTCTGAAGTCGTTCAAGATGAGCCTTTGCCACCAATTGATCTCTGGCTCGACGACAGCCTATAGTTACGAAGAATTTGGGAAGACGGTAAAAGATATCTTTGAGATCTTTTTCTCTGAGCTCCTCAATAAGAACAAGAAGAAGTAGTTTCTTAACAAACTCTTAACAATCGAGGGAATCCTTTAGCCTTAAAACAGAAACTTAACTGTATTTCCGCAGTCAAAGTCTTCTACACTATGAGTATGAGGTCTTTGATCTGGGGTGCTTTTTATATAGCTACGCTAGGACTGCTGTCCCAGCCCGCGCTTGCCCAGCTCACGGGATCAGCTGGAGCCAACACCCTGCATCCTGCCTCGTATGTTCAGTGCTACGCCACTCGCCTTCAGAAGGTAACCAAAGAACATGCCAACCCTCACAACGTGAGCGGAACTCCTTTGGCCTGGCTCTACTTAGGAGCATCTTCCAGATGGGCGACCGAAACATTCCAACCGGAAGTGACTCAATCCCAACCGAACCCCGGCCCCACCACTATCGCCAAAAGACTTGATGGATTTACGGCGGCCTGCTCTGGGGCCATGGAATATTCATGCTCCGGCCAAACAAAAACTTTTAGCTGCATTGAGAAGTTCGGTGAAAAACTTGAAAGCCAGAAGACAAGTTGTGAGAACCAAGTCGATAATCAACTACGCCAGTGCCAAGCCAACCCTAGAAACCAGGACTGTCGTCAGCGATTCGACAAAAACTACTGGTGCGAAATTGAGCAATCCCGATTGGACGCCTTCGACGACCAAAGAACTGATAATGGTGTTTTGGCTTGCTATAATGAAGTAAATCGATGCTCTGAGAGTTCTACAAACATTGCGGATTTAGACGCGACTGGCACAGGAGTCCTAACCGGAAATGCTGGAGCTGGCGGGACCCCCACCATAGGAGGAAGTGGTGACTCCATCGGAAATATAGGCGGTGGATCTGGAAACCTAGGAACTGGCGGCGGAGGTACACTAGGCAACGCTGGCTCAAATGGCGTCGGTTCAGCTGGTAGCTCTGGAAGCACAATCGTCTCAATTTCCTCAATTACTGGCGTCCGCAGCAGTGTCAACACCCGCAGCCTAAGCGGCAGTATATCTTTTGATAGGAACGGAAAAATTGTCACCAATAGAAGTACCTATGGTGACCGAAGAGCCGTTGAACGCGCAGTAGAAACTGCAAGCACCGAAGCACAAAGCAGATCGAGTGGATCGAATATACCTGAGACTCCGACTATTGTAGAAAAAGCTACATGCTCTCCGAGCCTAAGACCTAGTCGATCTCAGGTGCTTCAAGCTACAGATGGCTCGCAAACCTTTGCCATGAGCACTATTGACGGATTCAGAGGCGCAAACACATTACATGTCGCTGGGGTGGTCTTTGAACTAGCAGATCGAGATACTGAATATATCTCCCTATCAGACGCTAACTTTCCCCACGTCAGAATATCAAACGACAACCTTCAATCCACAAAACTTCTGATTGCTTGTGGTGAATACGACAAGGTCCATATTGGCGTAAGCTCTAACTTGCGCATTGTTGACAGCATCAATGACGCTGGCGAATCGGTTCTATCTATAGACAATGAAGCGGATTGCCGGCCCTACTCCGGCCTCACCAACACCGACGACTTTAAATATTCGATTGTTCAGATCGAAACTCATGGGGACCCTAGCACTTTCGCGAGAAGCCTCGTGTTAAGCGGGATCGACAACTCTCACAGATTTGTTTGTCGCCAGACCTTAAACATCACTCGCACTCAAGAGTCATTCGCCACTTACCTCGACGAGCAATTTCCACAATAACTCTTTTGATGTAATCTAATCCAAATGATCATCCATGAATTTTGGACCTTTTTAACCGACGTGATTCTATCGGCACTATGCTTCTTCTATGCGTTTAGGCTGAGAGAACTTTTAAGCTCGGAACATTTTAGCGCAAAACTTTGGTTGCCAGTATTTGTCTCCATTGGAATAGCGGCACTTAGTGGGGCTATCTACCACGGCTTCAGGCCCTATTTACCAATACCGGTTTACAACGGATTTAGAATACTTGTTTTGTTTTGCCTAAGCACGACGGCGTATTTAATAGGCATGTCTTTGCTTAGATTTACGATTCAACCTCAAAACAACTTCTACAAAGCCATAAGTCTACTTCTAAAACTGAAGCTTGTTTTCTTTCTTGTGTTTGCACTAATTCAAACTCAATTTCTTGTAGCGGTTGCCGACTATGGAAGCACTTTTATCGTTGCGCTAGTGGTGTTTGCTTTTCATTGGCAGCGACCGGCATCAAAGCTCATGACTTATGGCATCGTCGTTTCTTTGGTAGCCGCTTCCATCCAAACTTTGAAGATTTCTCCGCACCCAAGCTTTAACCACAATGACCTCTATCACGTGGTACAAATTCTTGGCCTGCACCTGTTTTACTTAGGTTCACCCCAGCTAGAAGATCGATAAAACTTATACTGTGCGCGGTAAAAAGTGGAAGATCCCGTTCCGAGTGGAGCATTTCCTTATAAATTTAAAGGCTTGGTTTATGCGAAGGACTATGGGGTGAACTGCAGGTGCCAACCTGCAAGAGGGGAGTGGCACTCCCCTTGTCCTGAGCAATGAATCCAAGTCTTTAAATTTATAAGGAAAGGGTCCATTTAGGGGATCTTCCACTTTTTACCGCGCACAGTGAAACCTTAAAGATTGGCTAAGATTCTTTTGCTTTAAACTCTGGGTCTAACCTCACCATGGCGATCATCACGATGGCGCCCACGAGACACATCCCAATCCCAAGAGGCAATGAAGAAGTGGATGTATCATAGAACGGCGCTGGCCAAATCTTAGTCAAACTCCCAAGCATAAGCCCACTCAAAGCCGCAAAACTAAAGTCTCGGTGCTTCGACAAGAGCCATTGCAGAAATTTTACGAAAGACAATATTCCAATTCCGCACCCCAAAGCAAAGGGCACCACAATCGCAAAATTTCTTTCATGAAGCGCCTCAAGAACAAATCGATACAAGCCCATGATAAGCAGCAAATAAGAACCAGAAATCCCTGGAAGAATCATCGCACAAATAGCTATCATGCCCCCCAAAAACACGCCCAGAGCGTTCTGAGGAAAAGAAAAATCTGGAGCTTTCAGAAAGAAAAGGCCCGATATCAATGCCACAAACACAAACACACCAAGGCTCCTTAAATTCTTTTCCTTGATCTTCTGATAAGGCACTGCAATCGAAAACAAGATCAACCCAAAAAATAATGAGTATGTCTCAAATGGATAATTCTCCATAAAATGAGGGATGATCTTTGCGAGACTCACAATGGAAATAAATATTCCCGCGCCAAGAGTGATTAAAAATTTTATATTGAGTTCCTGATAAATTAACTCGCGGTCAGCCCTTGCTGATGAACCCTTCAGGAAAAGCA
>CAZXHL010000117.1:0-8264 GCA_964640545.1 uncultured Bacteriovorax sp.
GAATTGCCTCTGCACTCGACTCAAGCTTTACTAACTTTCTTATTCGCTGAACCACACCCTGCTGGTAAAAATAGAATGGGTACATATGACCATTGGCCTTTGTAAGAAACCATACTGCTAATTTTTCAGGCCCCCGCTTAGACCCATTTTCCAGAAGATCTACATTGCCTGTTTTCGGAGCATGCTTCACAACAAACTGCTCCCAGGATTGAATTGCCGCACTTTCGATGTGGACGATCATCAAATCTTCTTTGCAGGAATCAGCATAAACTGAAGGCAACAAACCAAGAGCAATGAATAAGCCGAAGAAAAATCTCCAGCCAGTATTTTTAGATCTCTTAGTTCCGATTTTCATCCTCGATTTCCAACCATATACTGTATCGGGAGAATGGCCCCAAAAATTAAGCCCTTTTTCCACCGTAAACATTGAAAATCATTAGGACATTCCCCATTTTAAGGAGCAATAACCAGCCCTGGGGCGAACCGGTAGGTGAACTAAGCAGCCATGACCGTCTCATTTTTCATATATTGCCTTAGCTTTTTACGAGACTCTGAGCCCATCTGGACTACTCTGAGTCCGTATCTTTCACCATTCTCAGCTTGGTCCTTACGAACCACTTCAGCCCGGCAATGAACAATCTTCAATGGTTCCAGTTGAAATCGCAAATCCAAGAGCTGCCCCTGTCGAAAATTACCTTCTCCGTCCCTAACGGATGGCAAATCTATCAATAGCCCGTCATCAGAAAGATTCATCACACGAGAAATATAACTATACCCTTATGTGTGCGCACTTGTGCAGGTGCGCTTGCCAGAAACCTTGGAGGCGTGTTCCACCATCTGTATTCAGGATGGACCAAAGCCTTCTTGGCATTTCCAACAAACCAGAACCCCTGACTTGTTAAAAACAAGCCTGTCGCGACAAAACTTAGCGAAACCCCACTTAGACTTTGGCTAGCGTGAAATGCATTGAAGGCCTCCCAGCTAGCCAACAAGCAAAAGGCCGGAAGAAAAATCAAAGTTTTTTTAGAAGCATTAATCACAAAAAGTAATCCACAAAATCCAGCCAACAGAAAGGCCGAAGTTTCATAATTAAAAACGACTCCCTCTCCCGAAGACATTAGGACTCCAAATTGATCCACCCGAAACATCCTTAAAAACGGTGCAGCCATTAAAAACAAAAATGAGATACTTAATAGGTATAGCTGCCACGGTCGTTTTTTCATTAGGTCTCCTTCGTATTGCACACAAACGATTTATTGGTGCATAGACATCTAGCAGGTAATTTTTTGGGGGGATGGTGATAGCCTAGGAGATTACAGTCAAAATAGGCTGACTCCTTAAAATATAGTTTTTCTGAGGCTCACGGTCCAATTAAGTTTGAATAAATTTTGAGATCAAGATTCTTGCAATTCTCCATGATATCATAGATTCATCATGCAAAGACCGGCCCCCAAGAAGCTACCCGTATACTTGCTTTTCGTGTTCGCCCTTGGGCAGTTTGGATGGTCATTAGCCTCATTTTCCGTCGCGAATCTGCTGACTTATTTTTACATGCCGCCAGAAAATCTCGATGGCACCGGACTCTTTCCTGCCTACATTCCTCAAGGAGCGATATTTTTTTCACTAACAATTCTTGGATTACTTACTTTCGGATCGAGACTTTTTGATGCCGTCAAAGACCCTCTCATTGCCCACCTTTCAGATCGCAATAAATCAAAATTTGGAAGAAGACGTCTCTTCATGCTCATTGGAGCAACCCCCCTTGCCGCTCTTTCATTCTTAGTTTTTATGCCACCGGCGGAAACCATTAGCTCCTTGAATGTCATCTGGCTCGCCATTACTCTTCTCGTATTCTATATTTCATTCTCACTCTACGTGACTCCGTACAATGCTTTGATTGCGGAATACGGCCATGATGAGAACGAACGACTCAATATCAGCACCTGGATATCGATCACTTGGGCCTTGGGCTTTGCCCTCGGCAATCAGGTCTATGCTTTTCAAGCCTGGACACAGTCTGCTTTTCAAATCAGCTCTACCGCCGCCTTCCAAAACGTCTTGCTATTCTTTGGACTAACTGCCTGGATCTTGATGCTCCTACCAGTGTTCTTGATCAACGAAAAAAAATACGCCAGCGTTTCAGAAAGTCACGAAAATATTTTCTCCTCCCTGAAAGCAACATGGTCTGACATTGCTTTTCGATTTTTTCTATTCTCCGATTTGTTTTATTGGATATCACTTACATTTATTCAGCTAGGAATGAACTATTATATTTTAGTCCTTCTAGAAATGCCCGCAGAAATGCTTTCACAACTTATGCTCTTGATGTTTGCTTTGAGTTTTGTCTTTTATGCGCCCATCAATTTACTAGCCAAAAAAATTGGGAAAAGGCCTTTGCTGCTTTTAGCCTTTGCCATTCTAGGCTGTGTCTTTCTGTTTATTTCTCAACTAGGGCATTTGCCCGTTAGCAAAGCATCTCAGGCTTACACCATTGTAATTTTCGCTTCCTTGCCTCTCGCCATATTTGGAATCCTACCGAATGCTCTCATTGCCGATCTTGCGCACAAGAGCTTTCTTAAAACAGGAAGCAATAGAACTGCGATGTATTACGGCACTCGAACGCTGGCAATGAAACTAGGGATCTCACTCGCCAATTTAATTTTTCCATCGCTACTACTCTGGGGTCGAGGCGTTGGAAACGACCTCGGTATACGCCTCACAGCTTATACAGCTATTGTTTTCGCGTTATTTGGCTGGTTTTGCTACTACCGAGTTAAGTCTCCCAATCAGCCCCAGTAATTTCACTCAATAGTCCCGCCCCATAATTTCAAATTCCATTGGAATACCTGTCGGTAAAAAGTAAGCGAAATCAAACTGGTCAATAGGCTCAAGAATAAATTCTCGATTCAAAGCGATGACCCTGCCCCACGAAGCCACAGTATCAACCCGGTAGATT
Organism: uncultured Bacteriovorax sp.; assembly: GCA_964640545.1. Lineage (GTDB taxonomy): Bacteria > Bdellovibrionota > UBA2428 > UBA2428 > UBA2428 > JBGSZX01. The sequence continues at coordinate 2,957 of CAZXHL010000117.1, forward strand.
TCAACCAATCCTTTCACTCTCCCTTGAGAGGATCCGTGTGCTCCTAAAATCTCAAAGATCATCCCTTGTTTAACACCGACATCAAATCCGCCGTTGATTTCAATGAGATGATTCTCGTCCTCTCTGAAGCTATCTGTCACCAGCCCCTGCCACCTTAAATGCCTCAACTTATCAGAAAGCATATTCGCCCCATTCCTTAAGGCGCTTCCAGTAACTTCAGACAAAGGCGTTTGGCTGGAAGAAACAAAAGAGGCTTGAATGAAGCTGAGATAACTCAACCCAAATGAAGCATTTTTGTCTTTATAAGTGGATTTTGAGATCACACTTGCGACAATCCTCCCGCTGATCGGATCGACAGCCTCTAAATTTAGCGTCAGCAGAATTGATTTCACTCCAACATTAAAATCCAAGCCAATAGGTAAGAAATTTTCCATGGGAGAGAATCCAAACCGTGCCCCACGATTTGAAATCAATTCAAATCCGATAACACTGGTATTCATTTGAAACTGTGAGTCCAATAGGTTTCGGGGTGACACCACAAATCCCTTTGAAACAGCAAGAGAATGTTCAAATTGCTCCTCAAGCAAATGAGAAAACCTTAACTCGTCAGCTCCTGTTGCTAACATATTTCCTGTTTTGATTTCGTTGACTGATGTGAGGAACTTGATTGGGGGTGGAGGGATGGGTTGTGGTTTGGGTGATTTAGACCCCTTTGGGTAAGCAGGCGAGGCAAGTAAGCACACGGAAAGACAAACGATAGCATGTAGCCGATTCATATTGAAAACCTCTATGGTGATGGTGAAGGTCACAAATGACAGTCATCTTACATGGGCTTAGCTTGCGACTTTATTATCATCTAATTTCTCAGGGAGTGACTCAAGTTAATTTTAGACGAAGCTTGTGACTACTAGTTCAGAGGTTTACGCATCAGCATCAAAGCCCACATCCGCCAGTCAGAAATAAACGACCAGTAGGGATATGAAAAAGAGGCAGGCTTATTTTTCTCAACAAAAAAATGTCCAACCCAGGCAAGTCCATAGCCTTGAATAATCGCAATAAACGCCAGTCCAACGGAGGCCCGGGCCAACGCCACCCCCAAAAGCAGAATGGCTAAACTTGTTCCGATAAAATGCAATCTACGATTAACTCGGCTAGAATGCTCCCCTAAGTAGAACTTCCAAAACTCATCATAACTATTTAAAATTACTTTATTATTCATAGATAACTTTCAAATTCGTACCTTATAGAGAATGCTCTGTTACAAAAGTCTCGTCAACACGACTAGCCACCTTATAGAGGCAAAAATGTCGAAAACTGTTAGCCATTTTATCAGGCAACTCCTAAGCTGTGGCCATGTTAGCAATCATCGGCGGAACTGGACTCTACAAACTTCCTAACCTCACCCAGATAGAAGAAATTCAAATGGAGACTCCTTTTGGCTCTCCATCCTCCCCAATTGTTAAGGGTGTGATTCATGACGCCCAAGTCCTTTTTCTGTCGAGACACGGAACGCAACACGGATTGCTTCCACACGAAGTCAATTATGCCGCAAACCTTTTTGCCTTAAAGAAGGCGGGAGCCAAGGCCATCATCTCAATATCTGCCGTGGGAAGCCTACGAGAAAATTACAAGCCCGGAGATCTTGTCTGCATGGACCAGTACCTTGACATGACCAAAGGAAACCGGCGTATGAGTTATTTTGGGAGTGGAGTGGTCGCACACATTCAAAGTGCAACACCTGTTTCAGAAGTACAAAGAAATCTCATCATTGGCGCTTCCAAAAAAATTGATATGAATAGAACCTTACATGCCACAGGAACCTATGCCTGCGTAGAAGGCCCTAGGCTCGGAACCAAAGCTGAAAGTCACATGCTTCGCATTTTAGGAGCAGACATTGTTGGCATGACCAATGTCCCAGAAGTTTTTCTGGCTCGAGAAGCACAACTTGCCTATTCCTCTATTGGCGTTGTCACCGATTACGACAGTTGGATGGAAGATTCGACCAAACATGTAGCCGTCGACCAAATTTTCAAAGTTTATTCTGAAAGTATTGCAGACGTCATCACCCTCATCGAAACTTGCATTGATGATTACGATGCAAATTCTACCGAGTCATGCGAGTCAAGAAAGTCTCTTCAAGGCTCTCTGCTGACACAACCTGAATCATTGTCGAACGAAAGCCGTGCTTGGCTATCCACACTTTTGAGTTAATGATCAAACTATTTTTATGGTAGATGCTTCCAAGCCCCATGTAGGAATTGAACTTTCTGTTGTTATCCCGGTTGCCAACCAAGACAACTGCGAGCGACTCATTCAAGACTTACAGAAAGAGCTCTCAAAGCTTCAGATCAGCCATGAAATTTTTGTTGCTATCCCGCCCGACTATCTCGCCCCGATCCCGTCCGAAAATGTTAAACTGGTGTCTGCTCAGAAAAAATCTCGTGCCACACAAATGAATCATGCTGCAGCACTCGCCACGGGAAAATTACTTTGGTTTTTACATGCGGATAGCCAGATCCAAGATTGCGATCTACACGATGTGATCCCAAGAGCACTAAATGAAGCTCAACCGACTTGCTGGTACTTTCAACTCTCATTCGAAAGCTCTTCATCAAGCCTATGCAGATTGAATGCCTATGGAGCTAACTATCGATCCAGAAAATGGAACCTCCCCTTTGGGGATCAAGGCTTTCTTCTAAAAAATGAAACCTTCGAAACCTATGGCCCTTTTCCAGAAACTTTCTATTCTGGAGAGGACCATGCTTTTATCCAGAATCTGAAACAAAATAATGTGCAGATAAAGTGTACAAACAAAAAACTCATCACTAGCCCTAGAAAGTACCAAAAGCGCGGCTGGCTTCAGACCACACTCACCCACTTATTTCTTACTGTTCTACAGGAGTATAAATTCAAATCTAATGCCTAATTCAATTGCTATTGCCATATTCGTAAAAACTCCAGAGTTTAGTCCGGTCAAAACAAGACTGGCCGCAAGTATCGGCAAAGACGCCGCCATTCAAGTTTATGAATACTGCCTAAAAATAGTAGAGGAGAAAGTCCTAAAGCTACAGGCCAAATTGGCTCCACAGATTGAACTTACACCCTACTGGGCCATTGCTGAAACAGAATCCCTCAACTCTGCTAGGTGGGCCAACCTTTCTCGGATGAATCAAGGTGACAATCCCCAGCTTGGAAAGAAGCTTGACCATGTATACACAACACTTAAAGCCACCCACGAAGTCGTCGCAGTTATGGGATCGGATTCTCCATTTTTTGACCTCGACGAAGTTTGCGATGGAGTTCAATGGCTACTAAACAACAAGAACGCTGCCTGTATTGGCCCTACCGAGGACGGAGGTTATTACTTCTTTGCCTCTAACGCTTCTTTGCCTGAGAAATGCTGGACAGACGTCACTTACAGCGAGAACACGACGCGAGAAGAATTTCTATCGGGTCTTCCCGAAAAGCTTAAAGTTAAAAATTTGGAGTTGCACTGGGATATCGATAATATTGAAGACCTTAATCGAGCTGCAGAACACGACACTCGATTCACCATTGAATCTCTTAGGCAAAGCTAACTTGGTCGCTGTAGGGAGAGAGAGGTAGATCAAAACGATTTTTTCTACGTACAGGTAGATCGGGGTTTTCAATCCACTCGGTTCGAATACGGAAAGCAAAATTTACATTCAATTCTTTAAGAGCCAACTCTTCAGCCTGTTGAGGCCCATGAGCCTCGATCTCGACACAGAGACATTCAGAAGCTGTAATAAAGATTGCGATTGAGTATTTTTTTTGACTTCCCATACTCTTAGAATAGAGGTTTAGAGAGGCACTAAACAGTCACAATTACTTGCTAGATTAAGCTTAAGTTAAGAGTGAGACGGAGTTCAGAAAAATTAGCCTGCCAGCAACGACTTCTGCATCACAAGGTCATCAAACATGTTCTCAAAGACAAAAAGGCGCAACTTCTCACGTTCTTTCGACGAGAGCCCAACAAATTCGAACCCAAGCGAATGGTCACTCACCCACTTTTTTTGAATCGCAGCTTCAATCGCAACGTTCTTGAGGTCGAGTTTAATCTCAAAATATTTTGAGTAGCCCCTCAACTCGCGCATCAGTTCAAGGTCTGTTTGCAGCTTCATTCCACTCGCACTCACATCAAACATGGAAGCACGAATTTCATTCTGCCCCACAATTAAATTGCATTGGTAGTCTACTCCGCTTCCAACAGATAGCCTCAGCTCACCTCTTCGTTGGACTCGAAACACATCCTCTGGAATAAAAAACTCAAAGCGATTGTCCCTAAAGAGAATTTCAGACGGCCTAATTCCAAAAAAGAACCGCCCTTCTCCGATATCAAAATTACAGTATAAAACTTCTTCGACTTGTGAACTTAAAAACTTGGCAAACAAAATTCGACTTGAATATTCTGAAGGGTAATAAAATGACACAAGTCGCCCCAGATCATTGAAGGATGAGACCTCGACCTTCATGATATTTCTCTGTCCCCGGGTCCAAATCGTTACAACTCTTGCCCTCTGCTCCATCTCTTTAATTAGAAGTATTCTTGAATCTGGCTCGGCTACTTTTTTAAAATAAGCATCCGCATCCTTGTTCCACTTCGCAGCAGCCCCCAAAATAATTTCTTTCTGTGATGCAGAAATTTTTGCTTCATCAAATGTTTCAGCACTAATGTATTCGTTAGGGTTAAAGGCTGATCCAACATATACAATCCGACCAAAGTCTTTTTTTACATAGGACAACAATTTTGGTGATATATAGGTTCCGGCAGGGAATAACTTTTTCTGAAGCCACCTCTCTAGAAACAAGAAAATTCGGCTTTTAATTATTGCGAAGGGAGTAGGCTTCATCAGAACATCAGAAAATCCCTGTTCATAAAATCGTGAAACAGACCCCACTCCGTCTTTATCACTTAAAGCTACATGAAAGACGAGCGATTTTGCATGGGTCTTTAAAAAACTTCCTGCCCTTAGCATGAAAGTTGTATCAATGAATGTCAAAAATAGATGGGGCAACGCCAAAGCATGACTGAGTTCCTCAAACGACTCACAATGAATCAGCTCAAAACCGAATTCTTCTGAAAAATGCTTTAACTGAGACCATTGCTCAGCACGAGGCCCAACCCATAGAAATGTTGGCATCTTCATTGCTGAAGAATAAAGCTCGGATTTTTTTCCCACCTGTTTATACTAATGAAACTCTATCAGAAAGATGATTATTATCTCGTTAAGCTTAAACTGTGCGCGCTTAAGTGTTGCAAGGGCGCGGCCGACCCGGGGCTTTTCTA
>CAZXHL010000118.1:0-8159 GCA_964640545.1 uncultured Bacteriovorax sp.
CACCAAAAATGCAATCTGCGCTTTCTCCCATCTCAACTCCCATTAATTTTGTATTAGCCGCCATAGGTTTCCCCACACAAGGCACCTCAACCAAAGAGACCAGCGAGGCTACTGGCGTCAAAAAATCGCTAGAAAAATTCAAAGAAGCCCAGAAACAACGTCGAAGTGTCCTCGAAGAACTCGAAAGACAGAACAATTCGCATTAGAATAGAATCAATGTCAGACCAAACCCAAGCGACTGGGTATGCCCCAATCAAAGATTCGGACAAACCCACTATTGGCCAGAAAGTAGAGCATGACTTATATGTTCACTTGCCCAAATCTAACCGCTTCATTCGCTACATCATCAAGGGCGAATCCTGGGACGAAAACAAAGAAGAAATGCTAGGTAAGCATGCAGATCAAAAATTGTACACCAGGAGCTCGAGCGCCGATCCATCAATAATTTCCGATCAAGCAAAGAATCCGCCCTCCCCAAAAAAAGTTCTTGAAGGAGATGGTCCAGAAGCCACTGAAGTACGTATTTTCAAAGGCGATCGCCCCCAAACAGATCCAGCGGCCAAAGCCATTTTTTTGAGCGATGCTGAAGCCTCAATCGACGAGCCAAAAGTTGTGGACCTCAATGAAATCATAACGAAAGAGCTCAAGACGCTCTTTCGTTTCATGGCTGACCCCGAGATCAAAGATCCCTCAACAACACTAGAAAGCCTTCAAGTAGCTTCGGCAGAAATCCTAGACAGGGTGGCCCCTGAAGTTGCGAACCTACGCGACGTACTCCTCAAAAACACAAAGTACTTATTGGTCATGAATGATGCTGCGGCCATCACCTCTATTTCTATATTCATTGCCATGTCCCATGGATTTACGAGCCGCAAAGTTTTTCATGATTTATCCATGGCTGTCCTACTCATGGATTCGCCGCTAGCAGAATACGAAGACGCAAACGTTGTGCAATTCTACAAAGACCCCTCTAAACTTGACCCAGCAATTCTTAAAAAAATTAAACTCCACCCAAAGATGGCCCACATCGGAGTGAGAGATCGAATGAAGAGCGTGTCGGAAAATATTCTTCAGCTCATTCTCAGCCACCACGAACTCTATAACGGCGAAGGATATCCTCACGGTATTCGCTCTGAGTCCCTATCGACACTTTCACGCTCTCTTTCGCTTTCAGTAAATATTTTTGAAATCATGAAGCGGGAGCACCTCAATGGCAATGACATTGAAATGCTGGACGCATTGAGAGAGCTAGAAGAAAAAGACGCAGAACCTCACACCAGACGTCATCACAGGCGACTGGTCATGGAGTCTATAAACTACATTGTTAAGCCAGAATCAGAATCCAATTAACCTGCCAGACAAACTCGCCTAATAGCCTCGAATCTTATCTCGTTAATTTTCTATACTGAATACGCTTTGGAATATCAGCATCTGTGCCGAGACGCCGACGCTTGTCAGCTTGATAAGCTTCGAAGTTCCCCTCGAACCAAACTACTTTACTATCGCCCTCAAACGCCAGAATGTGAGTGGCGACACGGTCCAAGAACCACCTATCATGGCTAATGACCACCGCGCATCCCGCAAAGTTATCAAGCGCTTCTTCAAGCGCTCGAAGCGTGTTCACATCCAAATCGTTCGTCGGCTCGTCGAGAAGAAGAACGTTTCCACCTTCACGAAGCATTTTCGCCAAATGCACTCGGTTGCGCTCTCCTCCGGACAACTCACCAACCTTCTTTGACTGCTCGTTCCCAGAAAAATTAAACCTAGCGACATAGTTTCTTGAGTTCACTTCGTGATTGCCAAGCTTGATCGTTGGCTCCCCACCTGAGATTTCATCGAAAATTGTTTTATTGGGATCCAAATCACGACCTTGATCTACATAAGCAAGCTTCACCGTCTCACCAATTTTGAGATCTCCACTGTCCGGAGTTTCTTTGCCCATAATCATTTTAAACAAAGTAGTTTTACCAGCGCCGTTGGGACCAATAACCCCTACGATTCCCCCAGGAGGCAATTGGAAGTCAACACCGTCGAAAAGTAATTTGTCGCCAAAAGCCTTTTGCAGTTTGTCAGCCTCAATGACCACACCACCAAGACGCTGCCCTGGTGAGATGAACAGCTCTAAAGCATCCAATTTCTCAGGCGTGCTTTCAGCAAGCATGTTCTCATAAGATTGAATTCTTGCTTTACCTTTTGCCTGACGGCCTTTAGCGCCCTTGCGAATCCACTCAAGCTCTCTCGCCAAAGCTTTCTTGCGTTTGGACTCTTGTTTTTCTTCCTGGCCAAGGCGTTCAGATTTCTCACCGAGCCATCCGGAATAATTCTGCTCAAAAGGAATCGTTTGACCGCGATCGATCTCGAGTATCCAGCTAGCTACGTTGTCTAAGAAGTAACGATCATGTGTGACCGTAATCACCAGACCAGGGTATTCTTTCAAATGTTTCTCAAGCCAAGAAACGGATTCCGCATCCAAATGGTTGGTCGGCTCATCCAGAAGTAGCATGTCCGGCTTACTAAGCAGTAACTTACAAAGCGCCACACGACGTCGCTCACCACCAGATAGATTCGTCACCGGAGAATCACCAGGAGGACAGCGCAGGGCTTCCATCGCGATTTCCAAAGTCGTATCAAGCTCCCAACCATTCGCGGCTTCGATCTTGTCCTGAAGGTCGGCTTGCTGAGCAAGTAGTTTCTCCATTTCCTCGGGAGTCATCTCTTCAGCAAACTTTTCTGAAATGGTGTTGAAGTCTTGGAGCCATTGAGCGACTTCGCCCACACCTTCCATGACATTTTCTTTAACCGTTTTTTCCTCGTTGAGCTTCGGCTCCTGCTCCAAGTAGCCAACAGTCAAACCGTCTTTGGCAAAGGCTTCGCCTTGAAAATCCGTATCAATTCCAGCCATGATTCGCAGAAGCGTGGATTTACCTGCACCGTTGTATCCAATGATCCCGATTTTCGCGTCATCAAAGAAAGAGAGATAGACGTTTTTTAAGACTTGTTTGCTACCATGGTATTTATTGAGTCCCTTAAGGGTATAAGCAATTTGAGGCATGCCTATGACCTATCACTATGGGTTTTCTACGTCTAGGAGTGATATTGGTGCAAAATAACTATCAAAAGATGCTGCGTCTAAATCCAACATTCATCAATAGAGCCAGCCCAAGCATTGACGTTAAAAGCGAGGTGCCCCCATAGCTTAAAAGAGGAAGCGGAATCCCTACGATCGGAAACATGCCGCAGACCATCGCGATATTAATGAAGATTTGAGAGGCCAAAAGTGCCGTAATCCCAACTCCGAGCAACGCACCAAAGGTATCACTGGCCATCGAAGAAATGCCAACCATCCGATAAAACATCAACACATACAGCAAAAATAGAACTATCGCTCCTATCAAACCCCACTCTTCAGCGAGTACGGTAAAGATGAAATCTGTATGTCCCTCAGGAGTAAATTCTAACTGAGTCTGCGTCCCTTTTTGATAGCCCTTCCCCGTCAACTCTCCAGAACCAACAGCAATCAATGACTGGATAGCATTGTAGCCTTCGCCTCTGGGGTCTCTCATCGGGTTGATAAAAGTCACGATTCGATCTTTTTGATAGGCCTTAAGACCATACTGCCAAAAAATCGGAAAACTCACGATCCCCAATATACAGGCTCCAATCAGAATCTTAGGCCGAATGCCAACAAACAAGAGAATCGCAACGCCTACTATGAGAATATGCCCTCCCGTCCCTAGGTCAGGCTGGGAAATGGTCATTAGTGCAGGAACTCCAGCAATGAGCCCCGGGATAACGAGATCCTTTAATCCCATTTTCTTTACCTGGTTGCGCTTTTGAAAAAACTTCGCCAACGCAAGAATCGTGATGATCTTCATGGTTTCACTCGGCTGCCAATTGAATGCACCCAAATCAATCCAGCGCCTTGCACCATTTCGAGTGACTCCCAAAAAAGGAACGAGAGCCAAGGCAAACAAGTTAACCCCATAAAGAACGTAGGCCACGCGATCAAAAATTCGATAGTCCAAAAGGATCACACCAAGAGAGGCCACGAGCGCCACCGTGAGAGCGATAAGCTGTTTAGTGAGAAAGTCACCATCACCATGTCCGTGTGTAGCAGAATAGATATTTACAAGACCCATCCCCACCAGAAGCAATATGACTAGGAGCAAAGGCCAATCAAAACGACTTCTTTGGCCTTCTTCGATATCTTCCATGGAATTCAGTTTAAAAGGAAGGTGCCAAAGAGGCTAGCCTATGGGATAAAAAGTCCTTATGGCCAAGAAAGACAAACCCAATTCTCCGCCCACGGGATTATTTGCTCGTTCGAAGGAGTTATTGGGACTGGCCGCAAAAATGGGACAAAAAGAGCTCAGCTCTAGGGTTTCGAGCCTTGTGGCGGACAACCCCCAGGTAGGAAAATCCCTTGCCAAACTCCAAACGCAGCTCACACAAGCCCAGATGCTCGTGGACTCGCTGTCTCACTTGCGCGGTGCTGCGATGAAAGCCGGACAAATGCTCAGCATTGAAGCGGCAGATTATCTTCCACCTGAAGTTATTAAAATCCTAAGCAAGCTACACGATAGTAGCGAGACCATGGCTTTTGAGGACGTTTCCAAGATCCTAGAAAAAGAACTAGGTGCTGATACCCTAACCACCCTCAGTTCGCTCACCGAAACTCCCATAGCATCCGCCTCGATCGGCCAAGTCCACAAAGCCCAGTATGATGGCCAAGAAATCGCTCTAAAAATTCAATTTCCGGGGGTCGACAAGAGCCTCGAATCCGACGTTTATCTGCTAAAGAAAATTGCCAATGCTTTTGTCAAAATCCAAGGCAAAGACATTCAGCTCGATGACCTTTTCGAGGAATTCATCGATATTTTAAAACAAGAGGTCGACTACCTGAAAGAAGCTAGCCACATGACTCGCTATCGTGAAATGCTAGCAAGCGATCCGAGGTACGTGATTCCCATTGCGATCCCCAACCTGACCACCTCCAGAGTGCTGGGTATGACCTATGAATCTGGCATGAGACCCCAAGATTGGCTCGACAGCTCTCCGAGCGATGAGGAAAGAGATTTTTTTGCGCGAGCTTTTCTAGACCTATATGTTTCGGAATTTTATCGCCATGGCTTTGTCCAAACCGATGCCAATTTCGGAAATTTCTTAATTCGCCCCCGAGAAAAGCAACTTGTCTTGTTGGACTTTGGAGCCATGAAAGTTTTTGATGAAGATTTTCGGAACCAGTATAGAACTTTGTTAAAACTCATTCAGACCGGCAATGATGAAGAAATTTTTCAATTCGCTGTCGAAATTGGAATGCTCGATTCTAGAGAAAGCAAGGAATGTCAAAAAGCTTTTGGCGACATGCTTCGACTTAGTGTGGCACCATTTGAAGGTGAAGGCACTGCCTTTGACTTTGGGTCAAGCGAATACAGCACTCAAATGAACGAAAAGAGTATGAAATTTACACGTTTGATACGTTACTCCCCCCCTCCAAAGAACATTTTGTTTCTGCATCGCAAACTAAGTGGCCTGTTTAGGCTGCTTCAAAGCATGAAAGTCAAAATTACCTTGCAAGAATATTGGGAAAATTTTGTTTCTGTGTGATAAATCCTAATTCATGTTTTCAATAGAAAAAGCCAACGCATCTGACCCAAAGCTCCAAGAAGCTTTTGAGTCGGGCCGCCCCCTTCACTCCACTTTGCTTTATGCAAAATCTCTGGGATTGAATTCAAAGCCTGAATACATCCGCAGTTATTATTCCACTGCAACTCTTGCGGCAGAACTTAAAAGCATTGGAGACGGTATCCTCAAGCAATTCCCTGAGATCTCTCAAAATCAGATTGCTGCTTTCGACTCGGTATCTGATCTCAATGCCTTTTCAAAGAAGTTAAAAAAGTCCAAAAGGTCCAAAGCTGCTCTCAGCAAGAACCTCGGCCTAGAAGACAAAGCCAAACATTTGTTAGAGGCTACTTCAAAGGGGGTTACAAAAAGCATTGCCATCCCCAAATATTTTGAAGACCTCGTCATAAGCGACAAGGAAGAGCTCAATTCCGTTGAAAAAGTCGAAGGCCTAATTTCGGGCTGCATCAACGAACTTCTCAACGATGACGCTTATCTTCAGAAAGAGATTCGCTCTTGCATCGAGTCTACCTGCACAGTCTCCACAAAAGAAGCTCCGAACACAGATGAGAAGAAAGATCGCACCAAATTCAAGGCCTTCTTCAACTTCAAAGAAAGCTTTAAAAACCTACTAAAGCCTGAGTTTTCATTAAAATATTTGAATCTAAGAAGAGGCGTAAGCCAAGGTGACCTCACTTTGGACTTCGATTTCGATTCTGCAAAAATTCTTGAGCTTCTCACACACAAACTAGCGCCCATGTCAGCTAGAGCCGGGCTAGACGCTTCTCTAGTGGATTGGGTCATCAAATTCTCTGAGCAATATGTTGCCGCCCTACGATCGAGCACTAGCAAAGAGCTCTCCTCCAAACTTCGCTCCAATGCCGAGCAACTTGTACTCCCAAAAATTAAGGAGAATCTAAAGCGAGTCTTACTAAGCCCGGGTGTTGGGCGCCAAAACGTTTTAGGGATTTCTCCGTCTGGAAAGCAAACTTGCCGCATCTCAGTCATTGACCGAGAGGGGCTCCACAAAGAAAGTGCCCAGGTTCCCTTTCTCGAAGGCGAAAAGTCTGCCGAGACTGAAGCCGTCTTCCTAGCCCTCATTGAAAAGCACCAAGTTCAAGCTATTGCGATCAGTGATCACGCTGGAGCAAGGGGTATTGAAAGATTTATGCGCTCACTCTTCAAGAGCGTGAAGATCTCTCTACCTATCGCACTTTTACCAGCTGAGACATGTGATGATTATGCTTCTTCAAAATCTGGACAAGAAGATTTTCCAGAGCTGGATACTCCCACTCGCAAATCAATTTTTACAGCAAGGCAACTTCAAGACCCCTTAAGAGAGTTTGTTCGAGTCAAAGCGAAAAGCTTAGGCGTTGGTCAATTCCTCAACGAAGTTCACCCTGAAAGCCTAGCCACCTGCCTTGAAGAAGTGACAAAAGATGTCGTTCATCAAGTAGGTGTCGATCTCAACTCCGCATCTGCTACATTGCTATCAAAAGTAGACGGCATCGACGAAGAACTGGCTAAGAAGATCATCGCCTTTCGCGAAGACAAGGGCTTTTTCTGGAGCCGTGAGCAAGTTCTCGACGTTGAGGGCATGACAGAAGAATTGTTTGAATACTGTGGCCCTTTCTTAAGAGTAAAAGACGGCAAGTTACTTTCGGACAATAGCTTCCTTCACCCCAAACACAACAAAGCCATCCTTGAAGCTTTCAAAAGACTCAAGGTCGACCACGCCAAGTATTCAGAAAAGTCTGACGCTCTTTTGACCGACGAAAAACTCGTCGAAAGTTTAGGCAAAGAGCTTGTGGGTGAATTTGTTCAAGCCCTAAAGACTGCGACTCCTGATCCTCGCGGCAAATTTGAATTCATTCAATTCCGTGATGACATTCAGAAGGTCAGCGACCTCAAAATAGGTATGATTTGTCCAGGCCGCGTGTCTAACGTCACAAGTTTTGGTGCTTTCGTTGATGTGGGCCTCCCACAAGACGGACTGGTTCACCTATCAGAGCTCGCCAGTACCTTCGTCAGGGATCCATACGACGTGATCCATCCGGGCGATGTCGTGACCGTAAAAGTTCTAGCGATTGATCCAGATAAGAAGCAGATTTCCTTCTCCATGAAGGGCCTCACAGGCGGAGCTGAGCGCAATCAAGAAATTGAAAAACGAAGCAAAGAGGCACAAGCTAAGGCACCTAAGCCGAACCCTCGACCTCAGCACAAATCTTTTGCGGAACGCGCTGCCGGTGAAGGCCGCAAAGGCCCTCGAGACGGGAAAGGGAAACCCAGCTTCAAACCCGGCTCACGTCCCGCTGGAAAGGGTGGTCCCCGCGGAAAACAAGGCGGAGGCGCGTCCGACAAGTCTCGATCTCCGAATCGTCCCGAAGGCCTACGCAACAACGCTTTTGCAGCTTTGGCCAACCTCAAAGTCGATTAAATCTTAAACTGTGCGCGCTTAAGTGTTGTAAGGGAAAGTCTAATTGCTTTTCTAAGTCATTTTAAATATTTAGATTCATTACTCAGGACAAGGGGAGTGC
>CAZXHL010000119.1:0-8026 GCA_964640545.1 uncultured Bacteriovorax sp.
CACTCGCCATGGCTTCTTCCCACCGTCAGCAACGATATGGTAGCCCAAAGTTCCGCGAGGACATTCCGACTCCATGTAGATTTCCCCCACTGGCTTAGGAGACTTCGGAGCTTTGGCCGTGTGTTCGCCCTCAGGCAGCGACTCACATGCTTGCTCAATAATTCGAAGAGACTGATACATCTCTTTCATTCTTACATAATAACGGTTCCAGCAATCGCCAGGCTCGCCGCGCTCACCTTCGCCGACACAAACATCAAAGTCATACTTCTCATAGCCGCAGTAAGGCTGATCTTTACGAAGGTCCCAATTGAAGCCACTGCCTCTGAGGTTCGGCCCGCTAAGACCATAAGAAATAGAATGATTCACGTCCATGATACCAATGTGAGCGGTTCGGCTTACGAAAATTGAGTTATTCGTAAGAAGATCGTTCATTTCGTCGAGATTCGGCTTCAAGTATTTTGTAAAATCTTTGATCTTGTCGATCACGCCGGGGGTCAGGTCACGACTCACACCACCTGGTCTCATGTAGTTGTACAGCAGTCTTGCTCCGCAAATTTCCTCAAAGATTCTTAGGACTTTTTCCCGATCTCTAAAGGCGTAAAGAAAGGCTGTGAAACCTCCCATATCAAGGCCGTATGTTCCAATTGAAAGCAAATGAGACGCGATACGTTGCAATTCAGAAATAATCACGCGAATCGCCTGCGCTCTTTCGGGAATTTCTAAGTTCAGCAATTTTTCAATAGCAAGAACATAGCCAAGCTCCTGGCTCATAGCCGCAACATAATCCATGCGACTTGTGAATGGGATGCCTTGGATATACTCACGGTTTTCGGTGTGTTTTTCGAAACAGCGGTGAAGGTATCCGATATCTGGGTAAGCCCCGCGAATAATTTCTCCATCGGATTTAATAACAACTCTCAACACTCCATGCGTTGATGGATGCTGAGGCCCCATATTAATAGTCATCTCCTCAGTTTGGAGTCCGATATCTTCTTCGTGGTGTGGCTCTGTAAAGTCTTTCATTATAGGGGAACCTTCATTCCATTATATTCTTCAGGAAACTCGTAGTCTTTTCTTAGCGGATGCCCGATCCAATCTGGCGGCAACAAAATGCGTTTGTGGTTGGGGTGACCTTCAAAATGAATTCCCAATAAATCGTAGCACTCTCTCTCATACCAGTTAGCTGAGCGGAAGAGTGAAGTGACCGAAGCCACCTTAGGAGCAGAACGATCCAATTGGACCTTGATCCTGAGCTCATGCTTGTGAGCGTAGGATTGTACAGCATACATAACCTCGATGGTATCGAAGGCTTTTCGTTGGCTCTCCTCGTTCTCTGCCTTGACCGGAAAATCTGTTGCTGAGACCACCTGTAAGTTCGAACAATAAAATTCGGAATCATCGCGAAGAAACTGGAGAACATCCACGATCTTAGAGGAGTCGACCAAAATAAAATGATCGCCCGCTTGCTCAGCCTCTACAGCTTTCACAACATCAGCACCTAACTTTGATTTCAGGGCATCAGCAGCTTGCTGGGCTGTCTTCGGGGAGGCTGTTACAGAACGAGGAACACTCGCAACTTCGGTAACAACATACGTTCTGGGTGCCATGCGGCCTATTGATTCACTCATTTAGCTCTACATTCCTTCTATTTGGGGCTATGCTCCAAACAGCTACCAAATTACTCATGGACACGCGGCTTTACAAGTCTGCGTTAGAAATGAAGAGATTTTGATTGCGGAGCGACATAATGATGATCATTTTAGAGAGCAAACTCTTTTTCAGACGCCTTCGAGGCATTTTTATGGCCTTTTATCGGACTTTCCAGGCCGCTAGAGCCCTCAGAAGCTGCAGCAAAAGAAATCTCGCCTGGAATCATCCAGAAGTGCAGGCCATTTCCTCGAATTGGGGAAAATATGTCCTGAAATATTTTAATATCGACGTCGAGATTGAAGGCAAGCCCACTGATAAGCCTGCTATATATGTCGCCAACCACATTAGCTACCTTGATATTGTCTCCTTGCTCTCCGTGCAGCATCTTTGTTTTGTCGCAAAAAGCGAGGTCGGCTCATGGCCCATCATTGGCGAGGCTACAAAAGCCATCGGTTGCGTCTTCGTTAAAAGAGACTCTGCACGCTCCCGCAGTCATACCGCCGAATCCATCGCACAAGCCGTCAAACATGAGAGCAAAAGCATTTGTATTTATCCAGAGGGCACCACCAGTATTCAAGGCAAGAATTGGCGCAGAGGTGTATTTAAGGTGGCATGTGAAAATGAACTTTGGGTTCAACCCATGGGATACGCCTATACCCCAGTAAGAAGAGCAGCCTACATTGATGACGACACGCTAATCCCTCATATGTATGGGCTGGTTCGAAACGATAAGACCAAACTAAAATTGAAGTATTTTGAGGCCCGCAAAATTACTGATGCGGACAAAGACATGAAATCGATCGAAGCCGAAGTCAGAACTTGGGCTGATGAGGAACTGAAAAAGCAAAACTACTTCGACAGTCCGGTGGGATATATTTAAAACTATGCGTAAGAAGTTCAAAGCCGCAAACAATCTCCTTAAAACAGCTGCTAGCACCGTCGCCACAGCTTCCCATATGAGAAAGCAAATTGAAAAACATGAGAGAGCTCATGATCACGAAGGAGTGGCAGGAGCTTTTCAGACGTGGGCAAAAAAAATGTGTCAAAGGTTTCACATTCGAATTACCACGTCGGGAGAACGGATCATGGCAGAGGGGGGCCTCCTGATTGGCAATCATATGTCATACACTGACATTCCTGTCCTCGTCAGCCAAAGACCCGTGAGTTTCGTTGCAAAAGCAGAAATTGAAAATTGGCCCTTCTTTGGCCCTGCAGGCAAAGCATTTGGCGCCATATATATCGACCGCAAGTCAGTCGACTCCAGGAAGAATACCGCCGACGCATTAAAGAAAGCTGTTGTTGAAGACGGACGATGTGTTTGCGTCTTTCCCGAGGGAACAACCAGTTTTCGTGGATTAGATTGGCGGCCAGGCGTCTTTAAGATCGCAGAAGAGACGGGAGTTCCAGTGCAGGTGTTTGCGATCTATTACAGGCCGGCTGATCGCGCTGCTTTTGAAATTGAATCCATGCTAGAGCACGCTCTAAACTATTCTAGAGACGGCCACGTCGATGCTTATGTGGTGTTTAGCCCTGTATTCAAAGTCACTAATTGGCAGGAAGACTTTGAAAAATGGCAGGCGTGGAGCAAAGCTCAAGTCAAAAAAGGCTTAGAGCTACAGGGGCTTTGAGCTTGGCCTTTTTTACACTCAATACGCAAGAAACTCTTATAGGAAAGCTTCATCACTACGATAGATCAAGAGCAAAGCGCTTTAGTGTTTCGATATCAGTCCACTCGAGCATTTTTTCGTGAGTCGATTCAATATAAATTCTTGGAGCGACACCAGCCTCCAAAGCCTCCATCCAGCGGCTAGCGCACAAACACCAACGGTCTCCAGCAACCAGCCCTCTGAATCCATACTCCGGCCTGGGAGTCGATAAATCATTACCGCGTTGTCTACTAAACTCTAGGAAGCCTGATGTGAGCTCAGCACAGATCAAGTGCGATCCCTTATCTGATTCATTGGTTCGGCAAATGCCATCTCGGAAGAACCCGGTAACTGGATTCATACAACAAGACTTAAGATCGGTTCCAAGGGCATTTCTGCTTTTTGATTCCATGGCGTCATTGCTAGCAAAAACCTCAGAAAAACTCAAAATGGCAGGTTCGGTCAGCCACCAAATATATTTTGATCACGGTGCCCGTTCCATCGAGCACCGCTCAAAAAAGTTAACTAAGAAGCAACGGCGCCAAGAATGCGAAAAAGGCCCCTGTTGCCCAGATCACAATCGAAAAAATCAAAATGTATTTTGACCATCTACGACTCGTGGCACACGCAGCTGCTTGCTTGGCATCAATGGGACAGGGGGCGTTGCGCGCTCGATACTGCATGTAAGCAGCCAAAGAGAGCATCAATCCACTGCCAGCAAAAACGTAGCCCTTGTATTGCGAGATCCAAACGAGCTGAGGAACGGCCGTTACAAGTCCGGCCATTGTAGCTCCGAGCCCCAAGGCCACAAGCAAGCTAGGCAGCGCACAACACAGAAGCGTCCCCGTAGAAGCAAAAAGTGATAGCCACGCCGCGAACTTTCCCCCTTTGGGGTCCATATGAGAGCGACCTAAAGCATCATTCATATTTTGCACCTTTGTATTCGTAACCTGACTCTTTGATTGCAGCTTTGATTTCATCTTCCGTAAGAGTCGCGTCGGCCTTGAGCTCCAAATTCACCTTCATCGTATCCAGATCTACATTCACTTCTTTAATGGATTCGAACTTTGAAAATCTGTTTTTGACTCCAGTCGCACAGAATGCGCAAACCATTCCATGCACTTCGACTTCGATCTTGGAGGATTTTGTCCCTTCAATCTCAGCGAAGGCGGAGGCAGAAAAAATGAAAGAAAAAGCAATGATTGTTGTTTTAAAAATATTACGCATAAAATATCTCCTTAAAAGTGAGTGATGTAGTTAAAGTTGGTGTCGCCGCTAAATGATTGGCCGATCTCGAATAGTAAATTTTTGTAAAATACTCTCAAGGTCGGCGTGACCTCCCAAGTAGGAGACTCATCCCAAAACTTGGTCTGCATCACGCTCAGAATCAGCCATGAATGAATACCATCGAAGCCTTCGACATAGGGGGAAAACCCTACTCTCAAAGTGCTCGCTTGGTAATCTGAACCGTCAGTGGTGAACATGTGTTTGTGTTTGGCTAAAAAATAGTAATCACGATCCTCAATATCAAACTGAGCTCCAGCAAAGTAAACTTCGCCCCCTACTCCCTTGAAGTTGCTATACCCAGCACCTCCAAGAGCATAGAGGTTGGCTTGTAAGTTACTCTTGTTCCAGCGCTTCAGCAGAAAGTTGGTCGTCCCAAGAACCGCATAGCTATCATCCCCCTCTTGAGGTCGCTGATAGTAGTGCAATCCCGTTGCAAACCAATACC
Source organism: uncultured Bacteriovorax sp. (assembly GCA_964640545.1). Taxonomy (GTDB): domain Bacteria; phylum Bdellovibrionota; class UBA2428; order UBA2428; family UBA2428; genus JBGSZX01. The sequence goes on from CAZXHL010000119.1 coordinate 5,029, forward strand.
GCCACGAATGATTGAGTTGATTGTGACTGAGTGAGGGAGAGTGTTCCCCCATTAGTCCCGTTGATCCCTGAAAGGATGTCGGGTGTGCACTCGCCATTGTTGAAAAGCCGCCTATCAAAAGGCTGCATAGTAATTTTTTCATTTTTCCTCCTATTTTCTAAAAACTACGTAGAAAATAGAAAGATCAATTCAGATAAACACCACGGAAAGATTGAGAATTAAGTAGATCGGTGACGACAAATGCGCGTGCAAGATGTGATGGCGGTGGACGGATCTTAGCCACTAGCCTCTCTTGATTTCCAAAAATTTGAACAAAAGACAAACTAAGCTCATAGGATTGTAAATCAGGAGATTTAACAGTCGACTGGACGAGAAGGTCTCTGTCTTCACAAAGCTTGGCTCCGCAAAGTGGGCATCCCGCATTTCGAGCTTCAACGAAATCACTTTCAGGCGATGTGTTTTGCCCAGGCACTTCTTTTTGCTGAGCAGGGCCATGGCAAGAAGGTCGAGTAGCCGCCTCAGAGTTTACAGCATCCGAGACAACTTGCGAACAAGCCAGTGCATGCAAGCTGGGGCTCGCAAACATCAGAATCAGCAAAAAGCTCAAAAACTTTCTCATACGTCTATATCGGTATTTTACCGCTTTTAGAGAAGACTTAGCAAATTAAGTTCAAATCTATTAAAATAGATCCAGAAAACCAAAACAAATCAGGCCCTTATATCCCAGAACGGTACCAGTGCTGTTATATGCGTTTTATCATTTGCGCCTAACTACTTGCGCTTCACAACGGTGGCACGAATATACTCTCGGTTCATGCGCGCAATGTTCTCGAGGCTGATCTCCTTGGGACAAGCGGCTTCACAGGCTCCGGTGTTGGTGCAATTACCAAAACCTTCCAAGTCCATTTGCTCAACCATATTGAGCACACGTTCTGTGCGCTCGGGTTGTCCTTGCGGCAACAAGGCAAAATGGGAAACTTTCGCCCCCACAAAAAGCATCGCGGAAGCGTTTTTACAAGACGCCACACAAGCTCCACATCCAATACAAGCAGCCGCGTCCATAGCTAGATCGGCATTCTCCTTAGGAACAGGCAGAGCATTTGCATCTTGTGCGTTACCTGTACTCACTGAGATAAATCCACCTTTGGACACCACTCGATCAAAGGCTGATCGGTCGATCGAAAGGTCTTTGATGATAGGAAATGCCTTAGCTCTCGCAGGCTCAATGATAATGGTGTCCCCATCAGAGAATGTTCTCATGTGGAGCTGACAAGACGTCACACCTTTTTCAGGTCCGTGAGCCGCGCCATTGATGACCATCAAACAAGTTCCACAAATACCCTCGCGACAATCGTGATCAAATGAGATCGGTTCGATGTTGTCCTTGATCAATTTCTGATTCAAAATATCGAGCATCTCCAAAAAAGACATATCTCCAATGATGCCGTCAATTTTATAGTCTTCGAATTTCCCAGGGTGATTGGGTCCTTGTTGCCTCCAAGCCCTGATGGTCAAAGTCATACTGCCGTCGTTTTTTGTAGTTTCATGATTTCCCATTAACTTCACCTACCTTACTTGTAGCTACGAACAGCCAATTTAACGTTTTCAAATTCAAGCTTTTCTTCCACGCGTTTAGGCTCTTGCCCCTCGCCTGTGTAGAACCAGCCAGCCGTGTGTGAGAACTTCTCATCATTACGAATCGCTTCGCCATCTTCCGTTTGATGTTCTTCCCGGAAATGTCCACCGCAAGACTCATCACGAATGAGAGCATCTCTAGCCATCAATTCACCAAGCTCGAAGAAGTCTGCCACTCGACCTGCCTTCTCGAGTTCGAGGTTGTAATCCTTGCTATCGCCAAGAATTTTCACTTCATTCCAAAACTCTTCTTTGAGTTTGGGAATCTCCTGAAGAGCTTCTTTGAGACCAGCCTCATTACGAGCCATTCCGACCTTGTCCCACATGACTTTTCCAAGTTCTTTGTGGAGTTCGTCGACCGTCTTAGAGCCTTTGGCTCCAATGAGTTTTTCAACCTTTTGATTCACATCATTTTCAGCCGCGCCAAAAGCCTCATCATCAGTCGTGACTTTCTCAAGCTTGGTGCTACCGAAGTAATTGGAGAGAGTTGCTGGAATGACAAAGTATCCATCAGCAAGTCCCTGCATGAGCGCGGAAGCTCCGAGCCTGTTGGCTCCGTGATCAGAGAAGTTAGCTTCCCCAAGAACGAACAAACCTGGAATCGTGCTCATCAAATTATAATCCACCCAAAGGCCGCCCATCGTATAGTGAACTGCAGGGTAAATACGCATTGGCATCTTATACGGATCTTCGTCCGTTATGTGATGATACATATCGAAAAGGTTGCCGTATTTGGCCGCAATCGTGTCTTTGCCATCGCGATTGATCGCATCCGCAAAATCAAGATACACAGCTCTACCCGAACGACCTACGCCGCGACCTTCGTCACACATGCGTTTTGCTGCGCGAGAAGAAACGTCACGAGGCGCAAGGTTACCAAAACTTGGGTAAATTCTTTCTAGGTAGTAATCGCGATCGCCCTCTGGAATATCTCCAGGAGCTCGCTTATCCCCCTCAGCCTTCGGCACCCAAACACGTCCATCGTTTCGAAGAGACTCAGACATCAAAGTCAGCTTGGATTGATGATCACCGCTTACCGGAATACATGTCGGGTGAATCTGAACATAGCAAGGGTTTGCGTAGGCAGCTCCGCGTTTGTAACAACGCCAAGCCGCAGTGGCATTGGACATTCTTGCCGAAGTTGAAAGGTTGTATACGTTGCTGTAGCCGCCCGTGCAGACCAAAACAGCATCAGCCATATGGCGAACAGTTTCACCCGTTACAAGATCTCTACAGATCACACCGCGTGCTTTGCCGTCGATCACCACAAGGTCAAGCATTTCTTGTCTGTGAACAAGATCAATCTTACCAAGCCCGACCATTCTCATCATCGCGTGGTAGGCACCGATCAACAATTGCTGAC
>CAZXHL010000120.1:0-7975 GCA_964640545.1 uncultured Bacteriovorax sp.
ACAATTCTACTGAAGCAGCCAACGCTTTAGCGATCGGTGGAAATGCTGTCCAATCTGCAACTTTAGGCAGCGGTGAAGACAACTACGTGCTTACTTGGAATAACGGGGAGAATCGATGGGAAGCACAATCTGCATCAAGCGGTGGCCCAGCTAATACCGATGCTCTGCCCGAAGGATCCACGAATCTTTACTTCACCGACACCAGAGCACAAACTGCCACCATTCAAAGCGGATCAATTACCAACGGGGGGACATTAGCCCCAACCCATGCTGCCGTCTTCAACGCACTCGCCACGAAAGCTAACTCCGCAGATTTGGCAAACAAACTCGACAACGCCTTACCCAACGGAAACATATTTGTTGGTAACGGAGGTACTGCTACTCCGCTTCCTCCCGGTTCCGATGGAAAAGTTCTCACTATTACTGGTGGAGTGCCAACATGGGAAAATTCCACGTCAGCTGTAACTCAAGTTAACGGTCAAACGGGCACCGTAGTCCTTACCACCGATCAAATTACTGAAGGCGGCACCAACAAATATCTCACAGAGGTCGCCTTACTTGACTATCTAAAAAATACGACCAGCAACGTTGGAATTGGCGTAACAGGTCCAACGGAAAAACTTGATGTAAATGGTAATATAAAGGCAAACAATACAGAGCTATCTGGCAATCTATCGGCAGGAGACTTTGTCTATGCACAAAACTATTTAAAAACTGGCTCCGGAGGAAACATAGTCCAACTCATGGCACCCACAACAGGGGGCCTCACCTCCATAACTTTTCCCGCTGGAAGCGGAAGCGATGGTGACTTGTTGAGTACAGATGGAGCAGGAAACCTCTCCTGGACAAATATTCCAACAGCTTATTCGGATGTACAAGCTCTCGCGGCATCTGTTCAACCGGGCACAATCAATCCAGGGGAAGCCACGAAAGCCCCAACTCATTCAGAGGTACACAACGCCCTAATGAACAAGCAAGACTCCTTAAATTCGACGTCAGATATCGGACTTAATAATTTATCGATATACAACTCTATCTTGCTTAAGGATGACGATGGATCAGATTGGATTACATTTCAGGCACCCGCCACTGCCTCTAGCTACGCACTCACTCTTCCAGTCAACTCACCTGGCCCGGATACAATTTTGAAGTCAGATGCCGTTGGAAACTTAACTTGGGAGCCGGCTCCGATTCCAAACACGGCAATTGATGTTCCCGATGTCCCTGGGCTCAAAATCAGCATCGGGCATAGTGCTAGGGGCGTTAGTTCCGGAGATATCAGTATTGGTGAAGGTTCTGGTGCAGTAAGCGGAAGTGGTTTCAATAATATCTCTGTAGGAAAGAATGCAGGAACCGGTCTAAATGACGGATCTGGGAACTTAGTTCTTGGAACGGACTCAGCAGCAAATCTTACAACGGGAAGTGACAACACTATAATAGGACCACAATCTGGCCAAACTCTTGAGTCAGGAAACAACAACATTCTTATCGGAAAAAACTCTAAAACCTCTTTCAACAACAGCAACTTCTCGGTTGCCATAGGAAATACAGCGAAGGCTGATCATTTTGGTATCGCTCTTGGAAAACATGCTTATGCTGAAGCCAGTACCTTTGCAGTAAGACTCAATGGTGACCCAACTGACGACGCAAGCAAAAACCAAATGCAACTCGATCAACAAGGGCACTTAAAAGTCAATACGATTCAAGCCGGACAAAAGATTTTAAGTGTCGATGCTGGAATAACTGTTAGCCCTGAATTTGGAACGGTTATCGTGACTCACACTCTCACTAGCGCTGTCACACACACCCTTCCGGATGCCAGCCTATACCCTGGTCTCGAACTAACTTTTGTTAATTTGACTTCATATAACATTACCCTCAATCCAATATCAGGACAGCTAGTTGACGGCAAAGTACCCGGCACAGGGATCAACGTTGACACCCCCGGAAACGGAGGGAAACCAACAGTAAAGATCATGGCTATTCCTGCCGCTGGGTCAAATCCAGCGCAGTGGGTGCTGCTTAGCAAGCACAGTGGATAACCTTACTCTTCCTCCCATTAAAGTGGGCAACTTAACCAAATCTTAGTACATCCTCGCCCCCAAATTGCCGATGATAGATATACGGAGAATTTGTAAATGATGAGATCCATGCGGAACGTAAATAGCTATTTTTTGTTGGTGCTAGCGGCGATGCTCGGTGCGTGTTCGGCGGCCAACAACGCCGATGTCACCATCGAAATTATTCCGGGCCAAAAAAATTCTCTCACACTTCAGGGCGCCGCTCGCATTAGCGAGGAAGATAGCGCGCCCCGCTTTCGACACCCCCGCCAAGGTGAAAGTTTCAATACCCCAGTAGGCTCTCTCGCCATCAGCAACACTGGACTTCTCACATCCAACACCTGCTACGTTCTTCACGTCACAGGTCCCGGCCTAATGGACGATCGCTTCAAAGATCAAGACGACGGCGAGAATCAGTGTCCTGTAGAGATTCCCAAGGTTGAAGGTTTGGGCCTCATACCCGAACGCGCATATGCCTACGGAGCAGAAGCCAAAGTCGTGGTTCCAGCAGGAGCAGACCGAAGAATTGATCTTCTCGGTTTCATCAACCCCTACGGAGCCAATGATCCGGGCTGCAACAAAGCTTTGCGCATCGTAAAAATGGAAAATCCGAACGCCACAGATCCCAAGGACCGTTGGCACCTAAGATTCTTCTACGGAGAGTATGCGATCGACGAAGAAGCGTCTGATGGACAAAACGATGATAGGGACCCGCCCCCACCTCTTCCCCCCGGCACCCTGCTACCTCCAGACGGAACAGGAACACTTGGCTTCTTCGCAGCAAGCCCTCGCGCAAACTTAGCCCCCGGACGGCAAAGCATCTCTCTCTCTTCACTTCCTTGGATGCTCAAAGACGACGGAACAGACCAGCTTGAGCGGCCCGCTGAGTATGGCGGTTGTGGCGGGGGTGGTAGTTCGAGCTACAACTCTCCGACTTTTCCTCCGTTGAATCCTGCCGACAACGACACAAATGCCAACCTTGACTACATTCTTTCGGGAATGACTACTGGGTTCCTTGAGATAAAGTGTAAAAGTAACGAGACTGTAAACCTAAGTGTAAAAGGTGTTAATGCAATAGCGAAGAATATAGGCTCAGCCACTTGTACATCCGAAAGAGTCGTCTTTAATAGCATCTCCTATAACGGTGCTGATATAGGGATACACGATGATCCAAATTCTGACTGCGATCAAGGGCCTCACGGCTGTGTACGATTTACGGTCCAGTACTCCGGAGGCACCGTCTCAGAAAATTCAAAAGATTTTGTAGGACAAATTTGGTTTTCAGATCGCTACGGAGCAGTCCGGCACAATTCATACGACCAAGGAATTCCGAACTACTTAAATCTGCTTGGTAGTGGCTCGGACAACTTCTCAGCCCTTTCGGCGCTGTCTCACAATATTGTAAGTTTCAGGAGAAATGGTACTCAACGAGAACTGATCGTGCAATCTTTCGAAGATGAAGGAGATGTAATCCTGGGGGCAGATGACACCGTTCATCTTAATAAATACCTTTTTACAAATCCGACAAGAACCGAGGGAAGCCTGATAGGCCCTTTGGATTGGAATGGTGACAGCTCAATAGTTGACTCAGGAACGGCTACTCTAACTGGAACTCCAAGTAGCGATTCAAACTATATTGCCAAACCACTAGGAATGAAATTCTTCGACGGTTCAAGCAACTCACTTTGGGGGCTGTTTGGTATCAGCGCTGACCTTTTCTTTCGCGGCTGGACGGGAAGTACTTGGAGTGCAAATTCTGAGGAGGTTGCTTCGGTCAATGTAAGTGTCGATTCTGATAACGGTTCGTTCTCATACCTTGAGAACTTTCCAACTGTTAGTTCGATTTATTTTACTTTCGATGATTTAGCGAATCTTACCGCCTATGGAGCAACACACGGACTTGCTGGAGGAGAGATTCTGATTGTAAGTAACTCTCCCGGCCCATACTGCAACCACAGCTTAGACATGGGAGTCGAGCTCGAGGTCGAATATGTCGATCATGAATACGTAAAACTAAAGATAGATACAGACAATAACGGAACCTACGATAGCTATATCCAGGAGGGGACAGATGGTGACGGTTGGTCCTGCACCTTCTACGCCATAAAGTTTTCTGATCTTCCAAAAACAGTAACCTTCAAACCGAATGCAAATGATGTCTCCTCACTAGTGAGTTCCCTTCAAATTCCACTTTTACCACCTGTCTCGTCGTTTGAAGAAAAACACATTTTTGATAATCCAAACGAAGGCTCTCTTGTGGTTGCATATGACCCAAGTGCCACGGAATTTAAATATACAAAATGTGAATCAAATTCTTCTTGTGCCGACCCAAATCTCCAAAGGGTACCTAGCACTTTTGTAGGAACAGCCGTGTATGATTTTGACCTTCTGCTATTTGAAGAGAGGACACTGTTAACGTTAGGAATGTCGTATAAACGCATTCAGCTTCGAGATACGGGGCCAGTCGATTTAGGAAATATGTCGTTCCACCCAGAGCCCGGAACTCCAAGCAATTGGAAAATCAAAGCTATGAGAAACACAGATATAGGAGTTCCATTTAGCAATTTTGAAGCCTCGCAGGCCATTGCAAGTGTATATGACTCAGGCACACATAAGCTCTACAGAACAAAAGATGGTGGCGCCAACTGGTATCTGGTCAAAGAATTTAGCAACAATATTAAAGTGCTGGACTTAGCTGTTGGATTAAACTCGCGTGCATCAGATAATGGAGTCGTTAACGACTATGGCGCGTTTCTGATCCTGATTGAAGAAACTGTTGCAGACCACACCTCCGCACAAAGCTGCCATTCTGTTGACAACCACAAATGCTACAGACTGGTTGTAGAAGACGGACAACACGGCTTCTAATCCTCGCTCTAATCGGGCTTGCCTCGCCCTCAAAGATTCACTAGCCTTCACTCTTCATGAAAAAAAGAGTGAAGGTTTTTTTGTTTGTTGGTGGAGAGGTTGAGGATGAGACACTAGCGGTGCTCGCGAGTGATGCCACCGGCCAATTGGTGCGCCAGGCTCATTGCAAGATTCCTGTGGCGCCTTCGCAGCTAGAGGTAGACGAACTCTATCAAACAGCCCAAACTCTCTACAACGAGCTCGAAGAGCGCCTCCACCCAATCTATGAAATCTACTTCGCTGGAAGCTGCGATGAGCGCTTTGCACTCAAGACCTTCGGTCAGGACGAACGCCAGTGCCTTCACATTTCTAGAGCTTCCATGCCCAAACAAATGAAAGAGGCGGAAGAGTTTTTCAAAATTCTCTGCGCTCGCGATGGCAAAGCCAATCAATATTTCCAGGAAGACTATCCCGAGATTCCTTGCAATACGAGACTCGGTAAGAATTGCAGCAAAACCAAATACTTTATTAGCTATGAGGATAAAGATTTTGAAGCCAATGCGCGGGCCCACACCGCTGCCCTATCAAACAAGAGTCTTCGCAAACACTACGACCTCACTGACCCGCGCGTGCAAGCCATCGTCAAAGAGCACGACCGCAAGAAAAAACTTTTGCTTCACATCTGCTGCGGGCCGGATGCGGCGGGAGTTGTGCGCCAACTCAAAGAAGAGTTTGAGCTTACGTGTTTTTGGTATGACCCCAACATTCAGCCCCAGCAAGAACACGACAAACGTCTTCATGCCTTCGAAAAAGTCATGAAGCTAGAAGATATCCCGTACCTCACCGGTGAGTATGATGTGGAAAATTTCTACACTGAAATCAAAGGCCTCGAATCCACGCCCGAACAAGGCGCCAAGTGCAGCAAGTGTTATGATATGCGCCTTGATCGCGCGGCGAGAGAAGCTCGCGATGGCGGCTTCGATTTGTATGCGACCACTCTCGCCATCAGTCCGCACAAAGTGCAGCGCAAGCTCCAAGCCTTCGGCGAGGTCAACGAGAAACGCTACGGCGTGCCTTACTTCCATCGCAACTTCATGCAAGACGACGGCTTCAAAGACTCTGTCGACTACACCCGCGCCAACGACATCTACCGCCAAGACTATTGCGGCTGCTTCTTCTCGCTGCCCGAAGGCGGCCCCGCCGCTCAATGGCTTGGCCAGCAGCTCGGCTACAAGAGCCTCGACGAACTTAATGGCGACCCCTTGCAGGTCACCGCTCCCGAAGAGACCTTCAAGCAATACGAAACTCTCGTATCAAACAGCAGCGAAAGTGATTTAAAAGGTTAACTGAAACCCGCTGCGACTAAAGAATCACTTCGCGGCATCATCCCCAAGCGCAGGGCTTCTTGAATTTGCTGAAAGACATTGCGAGTAAAGCCTCGGCTCATACCAGGCAGCGACTCTGTTGAGTTTAAAGAAAGATAACGACGAACGTTGCGGAGTTGCGGCCCCCAACTCACAATCTTTGAGAAAGGACGCGCGTCCCAAAAAGCGCTCTCAAACTTCTCACGTTTCTGCTCCTTTGCCTTCCCCATCACTAACTGGCTGATGCGCGCACTCAAGCCACGTATAAACCCCTGAAAGGCTTCTCTGGTTGGAGCTTGTATCAAGAGGTGTAAATGGTTTCCCGCATTGCTCACCGCAAAGACCTTAATAAGTCTGCGATCTGCTTGTGAAGCGATCAAGCGAGCGATTGCACTGCTGTGGCGCAAGAGGGAAAGACGGCCCGTAGCTCGCGAAGACTTCAAAACGATATGAATCGGGAGCTTTCGACTAAACGGCCGCGCTTTCTTGGGGTGAGATCCCTTCAAAAGACTCCCCCCGAAAGAAAAGCGATCCTTCGCCCATGTTCCTGGAAGTAAAGCAATTTGCTGTTTGCGATACATGCAATATTCATAGTAGCGATGGGTTACAATGGCAAGCAAAAAGTACTTTTTAGTTTGGGAATTCCATAGATTTTTACGCTAAAGAGAGGATCGGCGCCAAAAATAGAACTCAGGACCGGAATGGATTTGAGAATGGGATCAGCGCTCAGCCCAGGGTCGGGAGTCGTGCTTAAGCCGCTTCGTCTCCTGCAGACGCGCTAGAAAAGCCGTGGACTTTGTAGACTTGGACGTCGTCGGCCTTGCCTTTAGCGCGCAAAGCAATGGGACCTTCGAATTCGAATTCTCCATCCACGAATTCTTTTGTTGAAGAGTGAATCAAGAAGTCGGTGCCGTTATCTTTCGTGAGGCTTTCCATACGGCTTGCGGTGTTTACGGTGTCGCCGATGACAGTATATTCCATGCGCGACTGGGAACCGATGTTCCCCGCGATGACCTCACCTGATGTGAGGCCCATTCCGATAACAATAGGCTTCTGACCGCGACCCGCGCGCACTTCATTCAATGCCGCAAGTCTCTCGCGCATCTTAAGACAGGCCCTGACAGCACTTCTTGCTGAATCCACCGGAGCTTCCTTAGCAAGTCCCCACACCGCCATGATGGCGTCGCCCACGTATTTGTCGACGACTCCGCCCTCTTCCTCAATAACTGAAACCATTTCCGTCATATACTCATTGAGCATCTCTACAACTTCTTCGGGGTCCATATTTTCTGAGGTGGAGGTGAAAGAGCGAATGTCTGAAAAGAAGACTGTCACAGGCAATCTCTCACCGCCAAGGCGGATCTTGTCTTCTGCCATTAGTTTTTGCACCACGGCTTTGGAGTGAAATTTTCCAAAAAGGTCTTTTAATTTTTCGCGCTCTTCGAGTCCTGATGCCATCGTATTAAAAGCATTACCGAGGCGGCTGAGCTCATCTTGAGTTTTGAGTTTCAATCTGGCCGAAAAGTTTCCATCAGCAATAAACTGTGTAGCTTCAACCAGAGCAAGAATCGGCCGAATCAAAGAATTTGAAAATAACATTGAGATCAATAACGCGATTCCCAAAACACTAAGCCCCAGATAGAAAGATCTTCTTGCAACTTTGCGAGGGGTTTCGAGGACGACTTCATACGGCACCCAAGCCCC
>CAZXHL010000121.1:0-7469 GCA_964640545.1 uncultured Bacteriovorax sp.
CTTCTGAAAGTGGGAAATATGGTGATATAGTGGGGACTTATGAGTTCCTACCCAAAGGCCGAAATGAATCCAGAAGAGCAAAAGCATCTGGATGAACTGCTGTCTGCCTGTCCGGCAGATCCTGGGGTGTATTTGATGAAGGATTGCGATGGCCACATTATCTACGTGGGGAAGGCCAAGGTCCTCAAAAACCGGGTACGGAGCTACTTTCAGAGAATTGAGGCGGCGAACATCAAGACCCAGCATCTCGTCTCCAAGATTCGGGATATGGAATTCCTGAGAACGGGTACCGAGGTCGAGGCGCTGCTGCTCGAAAATACCCTTATCAAGAAGCACAAACCCAAATACAACATCCGCCTAAAAGACGATAAAACCTATCCTTATTTGAGGCTCGATGTGGCTCACGACTATCCTCGGCCGTATATCGCCCGCAAGCAATTGAAGTCTGATAGTGCTGAATTCTTCGGACCATTCCCTCATGGCAACGCGGTTTGGAAGATCATGCAGATTGCAGCGAAGGTCTTCAAAATCAGAGATTGCAGAGATCATGAGTTCGCCAATCGCTCGAGGCCTTGCCTGAGCTATGAGATTGGTCAGTGCACGGCTCCTTGTGTGAAAAAAGTTTCGAAAGCGGAATACGCTAGTCAAATCAATGAGTTCAAGGTGTTTCTTAAAGGAAATAATCAGGCGGCAGCTGAACGCTGGGAAGCTGAGATGAGTGAGGCCGCTGAAAATATGGAATACGAACGTGCGGCCGAGCTTCGTGATCGCATTCGCTTGATGGAAGATATTCTGGGCGACGAGCAGAGTGTGGTCGATACCGAAGACCTCAGAGACAAAGACGTTTGGGCGATTTGGCCTGAGCCCTTTGTAAAGAATGTTCGCGTTGAAGCGACCGAAGATTGGGAAGACGGTGAGGCCGTTGACGTGATGGTCCTCCAATTCAGAGAAGGTAAATTGGTCGGAAGGCTCCATTGGGGCGCAGAACTTCAGGACGTGGCCGAGACCGATGAGGTGCTCGCATCGACCCTGGTGCAGCATTACCAGAAAAATCCTCTGCCGGAATTGCTCATATTGCCTCCGCAAAGTACGGAACTGCCACTAGCTGATCTCACTATGGCTTTGAGCGATGAGAAAACCGACGGGAATCTGCAACTTGCTTGGGCAGATGAAAAGAAGTCTTGGTGGGCCGCCTTTGAGCTAGCTCAAGATAATGTGAAGGGCTGGTATCAGGAGAAAAAAGAGCAGCGTATGAAGAGCGCTGATACCCTAGGCAAGCTGAAGAAGTTTCTCGCCTTGCCAAGGCTCCCTCGTCACATGGAGTGCATCGACATCTCGAACTTCCAAGGCAGTGCCAATGTGGCTTCATGTGTGGTCTTTAAAGATGGCAAGCCCTTCAAGGACGAGTATCGAAAATACAACATTAAAACTGTCGATGGCCAGGATGATTTCAAGAGTATGCAGGAGCTTGTGAGTCGACGTTATCTCAAGCCGGGAGCGAAAATGCCTGATCTACTTGTTGTGGACGGCGGTCGAGGGCAGCTGTCCTCTGTTTGTAAAATTTTGGACGAATTCGAATTGGGTTTTCCGGTGATCTCGCTCGCGAAGGCGCGCACTCAAAGTGACTTCAAGTCTGAAGAGGTTGGGTCTACGGAGGAGAGAATCTTCCTGCCAGGTCAGAAGAACCACAAGAAGATCCGCGACCAAGGCGTTTGGAAACTCCTCACTCACATTCGCGATGAGGCACACCGCTTTGCCATTAGTTTCAATCGCAAGAAGATGCGCGAGCGTTTGATCGATAGTGCGATGGATGATGGGGATTGAATTGCGTTCCAAATCTGAAACAGTTATCTCTCCACTCCCGTAATTGCCCTATGTGAGGTTTTGTTCTTCGCCTGGAGCTAGCTATAATTTTAACTAGTTTATAGGGGGCGATATGAAAAAAATTGTATTTTTATTTGTTAGTTTATTCTCGGTTTTAGGGCAGGCATCAACATCTATGTTCATGGATGGACGCAGCACTAACTATTCAGGAGCAGGGGTTGTCGGTTATTCGAGCGTGCTAAAAATCTCGGGTCAGGTTTCTGAAAAAGAGGCTGGTTGTGAACAAATCGTTAAAGATGCCGTTGATCGTTTTGGAAATACTGCGGAGCTATCATCCACTATGACCTTTGACTATCTCTACGCTTGCATGTTTGGGTCGTTCGTTGTGCAGGTGTTGATCGAACCTAGGACCGAAAAAAATATTCCAGAATTTTTAAAATACATGGAGCAAAGAAATACGGGTTACTTCTATAAGCAGCCCGTTAAGTTTTTAGATGTTAGTCGCCTTGAGGTTGATTCAAGAGTTGTAGCCAGACATTATGTCACTCGTAAAAAAGTTGATTATCGATATGACTTCACATCGTCCCGAGTATTTGTTTTTGAAAACTTTGCTCAATACTTTGCGATGAAGGAGCGTGAGAGACAGGTGTTTTGGGTTGGGCCTAAAGACGCATTCGTAGCGCACCTTCAAGACATTGTGGACGTGAGAGAGCGGGGTTTGGTTCCAGGTGTTGTTAAGCAATCAAACTATTTTACTCAGCAGTTTCCGATGATTTTTGTGCTTAATGGCGGACAGTCCATGCAGGGCTTCTGGACCGATGGTGTGTTTCGTGACGAGCGCAAGTTTAACTTCAGCTCACAAGTTGGCTCGGTCCCAAATAGCGTCGGTGAACGAAAGATTATCAACAATAGGTTTTAGAGATAAAAAATTCTAGCCCATGCTCTGGAAGATCTTCACGTAATTCGTGAAGGTCCAAATGATGAGGGCGCAGAAACAAATTCCGAAAACAGCAGTTTTGAAGGTGCTTCTTCTGTGGAAGATCTCTTGGCGAGTACCTTTGACTTTTGAGGGCATAGGGCCCGAAAAACGCATCACATTAAGCGTTTCGTGGCCGACTCTATAGCGATGACTTCGATGTTTCGCGTTAGCGACTCTCCAAAAGCCTTTGAAAAATTCCATGCCCCTAGTTTACACTGAAATTTCGGTAAGTTGAAGCGCCGTCTCATTTTTTTGTGCGTTTGGTCGAAAATGAGCCAAAATCTGCTTTTTTCAGCTAGTAATTGTAGGTAACAGTTCCCAAAAGGGAGATGTAAGAACCGCCTCTTGTGAGGTTGGTTGCTCCGTCGGCTAGCTCATTAGCTTTGGACATTCTGATGTTGGCGTCCGGCCAGAAAATCATATGGTAGCGAAGGTCGAAGCCAACCAGGATCTGGTTTTTGTAGACATCAAACTCCACGCCCGCTCCGAGATTGATTCCAATGGCGGTGGTGTTGATGATGTCATTGTCGGCAAACTTCTGAGCTTCGGTATTGAGGCCGGTAGTTGTGGAGTCTCCAATGATTCTTTCTGATCGATACATAAGCTCACCTGCAGCGACGAGGTAAGGGTTCATAGTAGCGAATCCTTGGGGGAGGGCGTCTTGGTCAAATCCGTAACGAAAACCAACGCTAAATGGTAGTAGGTGGGTGTTCATAATGAGGTCGATGCCATTGGCCGTGTTGTTGGTGTTATTTGAGTTGTAAGTGGTGTTGTGTTTGGCGTAAGCGCCACCCAATTCGATGGCCCAGACGCGATCGAAAAAGAAAACAAAACGCATGCCGATCATGAATCCTGCAGAGTTGGCGGCACCGAGATCTCCCGTGAATATGCCCGTTCCCAGGAAAAAGTTGTTTTGAAAAAACCTTCCGAAGATTCTGGTGGCTTCTTCGTCCAATTCAGTGGGGTCCGCAGCAAAGCTAGAATAGTCATAGTAGGCTTGAGCTTTAACTTCATGGCTAGTGAGCATGAGGCTGGAGAATAAGAAGAGGCTTAGTGGAGGTATTTTTAAAAGTGGTTTCATACGATTTGAATCATCCTATTTGAAGGGCCTAAAAGTAATAATGTAGTCCAAAGGATACAATACTTTGGAGTGCCGTTGATGATACGGTACTAAGTCCGAATCCTGCAAGGAAGTGCATCCCAAAATTTGGCAAGCCAGCTAAAAAGACTTCGGAACCGGCGCCGGCCTCAAGTTTGTAGCCACTTTGACCGGAAGAAGTGGCTAGGCCACCTCCAAGAAAAAAGAAGAAGTCTTGGTTTTCTTCAACGAAAAGGTTGCGCATAAAGCGGGCTCCAAACTCAAAAAAATCGGAACTTGAACCATTTCGCAAGCCCGTGTGGGCCGAAAAAGTGGCCGCATCTGAGGCTTTCCAGCTCAGGGATATCTGCGGTGGGTTATTGGTGCTAATATCACTGACTCCGAAGCCGAAGCGGGCGGTTTTGCTGCCGTTCGAGTCCTGGGCGAAGGCGGAGCTGGGGCTCCAAATACCGCCGAAAATCATGAAAAGGGCTAAGGTGAAAAATCTTCCAAACTGGCGTGCTCTGCTCATTCTTCCATGCTACCCTCAATCTCCATGATTGACCATGAAAGTGATCCTGTAAAAGCAGAACAATGGATGCGTAACCTGAAAGTCTTGGGCCTAGTGGGGTTCGGCACTGCACTCGTTTGGGGTGGGGCCACTCTCTTTAAGAAGATGGAAGAGAAATCTCAAACCAAGGCTTTTTCAGCTTTGGCCACAGCGGAATCGATTGAAGATTCTTTGCTAGAGAACTCGGAAGTTCTTAGCAAAGATCCTATCGAAGTGGTTGCTGAATCCGATGAAGAAACTCAAACGAGCTACATCGCTTCATTGAAGTCTGTGATTGCTGAGCATAGTGGGACATCAGCGGCATATTTGGCTGCTCTGCGTCTTGGGCGTTATCATGCTCTCAAGGGGCAGAATGACGAAGCCAAAATCATTTACAGCGATTTGAGAGAAAAATCTCAGTCTTCTAAAGACTCTGCCTTGTTTTATGCCATGGCCTCCGAGGCTTTGGGTGTTGTGTTGGAAGGTCAGAAAGATTTTGAAGGCGCTTTGAAGGTCTATTCTGAGTCTTTAGAGAAGAAACATACGAATCTTCGTCCTCTATTGTTGTTAGGCAAGGCTAGAGTTGAGTCTGCACTTGGGATGAAAGAAGAAGCTACAAAATCTTATGAGAAAGTCGTGAGTGATTTCCCTTCCACAAGTTACTCTCAACAGGCACAGGCTCTTAAAGTGAAGGTTAGCTTGTAGGATGAAGTCCTTCTTGGCCACAAAATCAGCAAGTCGTTTTTTAGGATTCGTGTTTTTGGGATTTGTTGCAGGGTTATCGTCCTGTGCAAATCTAAGCTCCAAGCCAAAGATGGGACTTAAGAGTTTCGTATCTTCGTCTCCTTTTATGGTGAGGGATCTTGGTGCTGTCGCATTGTCTCCTGATTGGAGCGGAGATCTGTATCAGGAAAAGCGAACGACGAATCGTGAAGACCAGTTCCAAGATCAATATTGGTCTGGTCGAGGGGTGATTGGATCTCCAGCTCAAAGCTATATTGCTCCGATTTTTCTCGAAAACAATCGAGTATTAGCGGGTGGAGTAGGGACAGGCTTGGCTGCTTATGACTTTGCAACAGGAAAAGCTCTTTGGACGGTTGAAGTCAGTCGAGGCTTGGGTGCCGATCCGTTTATTCTAACTCCTTATGTCTATGCTTCATTTTTGGATGCAACGGTTAAGAAGATTGATATCAATTCTGGAGAAGTGCTTTGGTCTAAGAAGATTGAAGTGGAATCTACTGGTGGTGTTTTTGTTCACCACGGATTTGTTTATGTGACTTTTGCGGATAATTCTATTTGGGCGCTTGATGAAAAAACGGGCTCTCCGGTATGGACATACAAAAGGCCGGCTAGTGCGGGAACTGTGATTTGGTCTTTGAGGGGCGCATCAACACCGAAAATGAGTTCCGATGGAACGAAGATTTTAGCGGGTTTTGCAGATGGAAGTTTCGTGGCCATTTCTCCCGTAACAGGCGAAGTGATCTGGGAAAAAACTGTCGACCAAAAGTCAGAGTTGTTCAAGGATTTGGACTTGGGTCCGATCATGAGCCGGGACGGAAAAATCGCTTACATCGGTCAGGTTGATGGCGACATGTTGGCTGTTGAAGTTTCTTCAGGGCGAGTGATTTGGCGTCGACTATTACGGGTGGCGTTTGCTCCTTATGTTGATGAAAAGATGCACCAAATTTGGGTCTCCTCAACTCAAGGAAAAATGTACAAGATCGCTATGGATACGGGAAATATTTTAACAACTTTGGATTTTTCATCCAAAGGCTTGTTGTCTCGGATCACTCCCTTCAACGAAAAATACATGGTCGCGACTTGGACGAAGGTGGCTTGGAGCCTGCATGATCGCCAAACGGGCGAAATGCTGTGGGAAGATAGCACTAAGATCAACAGTCTTGCTCCTGTGGCCACAGAAGCTGATCGGATCGCATTGATTTCAACACGCAACAAGCTCCATCTGTTCAGTGTGAAAGACATGACTGTTAAGGAGACTCTATTAAAGGAGTCTCCCGCGAAAGTTCAAAAGTAGTTTTTGGATATTCGAGATGTCGTCCTACTCTGCAGATGCCTTTCTTTTTTCTCCCAAGGAAATTGATTGTCATTCCATTAGTTCAGGCCCATTAACTGCGCCATCGTGGAGTGCGACGGTTCACTATGATCAAAACAGTTTGAATCGTTTGGAAGACCTTGTCCCTCTAAAAAACAGAACCTTTGATTTGGCGTCTCTCACTAAAGTGATTGTAACCTCAACTCTTTTGGTGGAACTGGCCGTCCTAGAGGGGGCTGATTCGCTCGAAATCTGGTCTAAGAATTCTCTCTTGAGAGATTCTATCCCTGAGCTGCAGGCAACAACCTTAAGCGAATTGAGCGTATGGGATTTGTGGCACCATCGTTCTGGTCTTGATGCCAATATTGAATTTTACCCTGCAAGGCCGTTCTTTCATAAATTAGAGGATCGAGCAGAGGCCCAGTCTGAACTCCTAATCAGCATCATCCAAAATCATCCCAATCAACTTCAGAAAGACAGAACGATATACTCAGATGTTGGATTTTTACTTCTTGGAGTTTTCTTGGAAAGAAAGCATTCCAAGAATCTCGATGTGATTTGGGATGACTGGTGCCAGCGAAATCCAATCCCAAATTCAGGCAAGGATAAACGTTTTCCATTTTTTCACGTGAATCACCAAGTTCCGGCTTATCAGAATTCTGAATTGATGGAGACTGAAGCAAAGTCAAAAGCTGGAGTTGTGAATGACGATAAGGCTTACTATCTCGGAGGAGTAGCTCCCCACGCGGGCTTGTTTGGAAGTGTGGATCAAGTGTCATATTGGGTAGATTGTATTTTGAATTTGCGGCAAAAAACTAAGCTCTATAGTCAATGGCTCACGCAATCTTCGCGGGAACGCTTTGCCTTTGGGTGGGATACTCCCAGTGGGGAAAAAGACTCACACGCGGGCGAATCAGCTCCGATGTCGGTGAGGGGCCACCTTGGCTATACGGGAACTTCGGTATGGATTAACCCCTCCGAAGGT
>CAZXHL010000121.1:7479-7892 GCA_964640545.1 uncultured Bacteriovorax sp.
AAGGTAGCTACGGCATATTATTGACGAATCGCATACACCCTAAGGCCTCAGAACTTAATAAAGTTTCGATTAAGCATCTCAGAAGTAGGTTTTATCAAGCTCTCTGGCAGGGTAAACTATACATAGGGTGAGGGAATCCAATTCAAATCAAGCTCCTAAGTGGGCTCATTTTATTGCTGTCGGCGGGACCGGTGTGGGTGCGCTTGCCGTTTTGCTGCAAGAAGAAGGTTACATCGTCACAGGTAGTGATGGGCCCTTGTATCCTCCTATGAGTGACTTTTTGGATTCACGCGGAATCAAACGTGTTGATCATTACCGAGCAGAAAATTTGAATGGAAAAGAATGGGGTATCGATCAAGAGTATCCCGATCTCATCATTGTTGGAAATGCAATTAGCCGTGGACATGTTGAGG
>CAZXHL010000122.1:0-7795 GCA_964640545.1 uncultured Bacteriovorax sp.
GAGAAACATGGGGGCAGTGCGTCAGAAGTCCTCACATGGGTTCCCGCCCATCGCCTAGACTATGAGACTAGCGGCTGCCTACTGGTCTGTCCTCCGGATTTTGTCGACTCCCAGATTCAAGTCTTTCGAAGCCACGACCCTCGAATCGAAAAAATCTACTTAGCGGAGCCCAACTACCCGCTCAAAGCTCCGCTCTTTGGAGAGCACCGCGGTCATATTGTCGGAAGATACCGCAGGTCTAAAACTGTGCAGTACCTTGAAGAAGGTGACCCGCGAGCGCGCAAGAAATGGCATTCCATACAAAATGTCATCCATGAAATATTGCCATGCCCCGTAAATGGGAATGAGCTTGCGCAACTTGGCCTCGGTGAGAACACAATCGGGGTTCGATTGCTAAGCGGTGCTCGCCATCAGATCAGGGCTTTTTTTGCGAGTCTTGATACTCCTCTGGTAGGTGATCCACTTTATCGCGACCAATTCTCGGGCGAAGTCGTAGGCGAAGAACTCCTAGGACTTCACGCCTGGAAGTTGAGCTTGCCAGAAATTCAGGCGACCGCGACACATCGCCTCACTGCAGTTTTATAATTTTTTAGTCACGATACGTCACAGCATTTTTCATACAAGAACTTCCGTTGCCTTAACGCGCGTCGATCACCACATTAGTCACTTACAAGTTCTTACAATAGCATCTTCGCCTTAGGTGAAAGCGAGTCAGTCCCGATAGAGATCTTATGAAAAAAGATCTCTATGAAAGAACTCGCAATGTTTTCGTGTTGGCAATCGCCTGCCTTTTCCACTCTCAAGCGAGTGCCATGGGATCTCCGGCGAAGCACTGCAACGTCTCCATCTCACAATCAAAAATTGATGGCTGGATGAGGGACTACGTTCCACGTGGTGCCAACGGCCGAAGCTCTGCTGCCGCCATCTACAAAATCAACAAACAAGGCTATGTGCAACACAACATCTTTCAGAAAAATGCTCACACACCACAGGCGGTGGCTTCCACTCAAAAAATGTTAACAGCCTATACAGCCTACCGACTAGGAAGCTTGGATAATAGAGTCGTCTGGAATTCAGACGACACGATCTACGACGTTCAAGGAGGTAGAGCGATTCTGCACCCCTCCGGAAGACGGCCTGCCAATGGCGATGCCATGCAAGCAAAAGCACTGATCAAAACTCTCATCACGCAAAGTTCGAATGGTGCAGCCTTAGCCATTTCGAGATCAGGATCCCCCCAATCTTCTCGCTCATTTATGAGCTCACTCAATCAATATGCTGAAGAGCTTCTCAGAGGTGAAACCAACTTCAAAAGCTATTTTCAAAATCCAGCGGGCCTAACAGACAATAGCTCCGCCTATCGCTTCGGAGATCCCAACAAAACTCAATTATCTACGGCTGACAACATGGCAAGGTTTATGGGTAAATTTGGAAGAGATGAAGGCTTCAAAAAATCCATGAGTGAGAATGGTCTGAGCTACTACCGAAACGGCCAACTCACGAAAGCTGGATCCACTCAAGCAGCTGGAAAAACCATCGTCGTTTACATTCCACTTCCTCGCTGCGGAGAACAAGGTGTCGCTGTCGCCCTATTTGGAGAAAGCAGCTCCACCCAATTCAACCGCATGAATACTTTTCTGAGTAAGCTGCGGCAAGAACTCGGCTACAGCAATTAAGCCATAGCCCTAGTTTTTAACACTAGGGTCTCAGGCCCACCGGCGAGAGAGCCCACGTCTACATCAATCTTATCGCCGTCGTGAAATTCTCCCGACAATAGCCGCTTCGATAGAGGCACTTGCAATTGCTTGTAGACCACCCTCTTGAGAGGCCTCGCTCCAAAGATCGGATCAAAGCCCGCGGAGGCCAAAAGATCCTTCGCTTGATTTGTAAGCTCCACACTTAAATCACGGTCCTTAAGGATCTTGTTCAAGTCTTGAACTTGGATGTCCACAATCTTACGAATGAGTTCTTGATTCAGAGACCTAAAGACAATCACATCATCGATACGGTTGATGAATTCTGGGCGCATGTGCTGCCTGAGTCGCTCAATGAGCTTAGCTTGAAGGGCAGAATCCCCCTCAAGAGCTGAGCCGGCAGTCGCCGACGCGCTTTCCAAAATCAAATCAGAACCAATATTGCTCGTCATGATGATCACAGCATTTCTAAAGTCAACGAGACGACCCTGTCCATCCGTTAGTCGTCCATCGTCTAGAATCTGCAGCAATACGTTGAGAACATCCGGATGAGCCTTCTCGACTTCATCGAGTAAAATCACAGAATAAGGACGCCTTCTAACCGCCTCGGTCAATTGACCACCTTCTTCAAAGCCAACGTATCCCGGAGGCGCTCCGATGAATCTTGATACGGAGTGCTTCTCCATATACTCACTCATGTCCATTCGCACGAGACTCTGCTCATCATCAAATAGGAACTCCGCAAGCGCTTTAGCCGTTTCCGTTTTTCCAACGCCCGTCGGCCCAAGGAATAGAAACGATCCAATCGGCTTCGTCGGATCCTTCAGCCCACTTCTCGCGAGTCGAACCGCATCAGCTACAGAAGAAAGAGCTTCTTCTTGCCCGATCACTCGCTCACGAAGCTTGTCCTCGAGGTGAAGGAGCTTTTCATTTTCACTACTAATAAGTTTGGAGACTGGAACCCCTGTCCACCTCGCCACCACTTCGGCAATGTCTTCCGCCTCAACCTCTTCTTTAAGAACTCTTTGGTTAGCCTGTACCTCTTTGAGATGTTCCTGAGCTAGGGCAATAGCCTTTTTATTCTCTGGCAGCTTTCCGTATTTTATTTCGGCCGCATGCTGGAGGTCGGCGTTTCGCTCTGAGCGCTCCAATTCAGCGCTAAGCCTTTCAGACTCTTCTTTGAGCTTTCTAATGTTTAGAATCTGCTCTTTTTCTTTGAGCCAATGAGACTTCAGAACTTCAACCTCAGCTTTTTGAGTCTCGATTCGGCCTTCAATTTCTTTTAGACGCTTCAAGCTATCGGCATCCGTTTCCTTTTTGAGAGCTTCTTGCTCCACTTCGAGCTGCATAAGCTCACGCACTTTCTCATCAATCTCGGTCGGCATGGAGTCGATTTCTATTCTTAACTTCGCGGCTGCTTCATCCATAAGATCAATCGCCTTGTCTGGAAGAAAGCGATCACTAATATAACGGTTCGACAACTCTGCCGCTGCCACAATCGCAGCATCTTGAACGCGCACACCGTGATGCACTTCGTATTTTTCTTTGAGTCCACGCAAGATGGAGATCGTATCCTCAACACTTGGCTCACCAACAAATACTTGTTGGAAGCGGCGCTCAAGCGCAGGATCTTTTTCTACATATTTTTTGTATTCGTCTAGCGTCGTGGCTCCGACACATCTTAGCTCACCACGAGCAAGCGCCGGCTTAAGCAAGTTGCCCGCATCCATCGCGCCGTCAGTTTTACCCGCACCAATCAGAGTGTGCAGTTCATCAATAAAGAGAATGATCTCCCCACCAGATCCCTGAACTTCTTTCAGGAATGATTTTAAACGTTCTTCAAATTCACCACGATATTTAGCACCTGCAACCATAGCCCCGAGATCCAAAGACAAGAGTCTTCGATGCTTCAAACTTTCAGGCACGTCTCCATTAATAATTCGCTGTGCAAGACCTTCCGCAATTGCCGTTTTACCAACTCCCGGCTCGCCAATGAGGACAGGGTTGTTCTTAGTTCTCCTAGATAAAACTTGAATGACCCTGCGAATTTCTTCGTCTCGGCCAATCACAGGATCTAGCTTCCCGTCAGCTGCAAGTTTGGTCAGATCTTGAGAGAATTTTTCTAGCGCGCCAAAGCCTTCTTCGGCCTGGGCACTATCTACCTTACCAGCAGCGCCGCGCGCTTTAACGAAATCGCCACGGAGCTTTTCCAAACTCCAACGTGGTCCTTTAAGTTCTGATGAGACAGCATTACTTTCAGATAATATACCGAGCAAAAGATGCTCCGCAGTCACAAAGGAATCACCCATTTCAGTCGCAACATTTTCTGCGGCCTGCAGAGTTCGTTGCAGCTCTGGCGAAATACCCACTCCACCGCGCTGCCCACTGACTGTTGGTAATTTTTTCTGCGCCTTGTCTGCAGCTGATCGAAACTCCTGAATCAACCCCTGCTTTGTCAGCACACCCACCACGGGAGAAGCTGCATCTTCCGCCAAAGCGACAGCGACGTGCGCCGCCTCTAAAACGGGGTTATTCTTCGACTCAGCAAGCTTCTGAGAAGCGGCCAAAGTCTTTTGGGATAGTTCTGTGTATTTATCAAAGTTCATACTTTAAACATGGGACCCTTTTTCAAAAGGTCAAGGACGCCATGTTTAAGATCACATTAAGCGGATAAAAAATAAGGACTTAGAAAAATTAATCTTCGTCTTCTTCTTCGTCGGAGATTTCTTCGAGATTTGCCGCTACAAACGTTTCTGCTTCACGCTCAGCAACAATATCGCCGTCTTCAGAAATACTGTCTTTTAGAGCTTCGACCTTGTCTTCGTTCTCTAATTTTTGATACGCCATAATGGCGTAGCGAATCTTTCCCGCTTTTTCAGCATTTTCACCACAGCGCTCAATGTCATGATCTTCCACCAAGTGAGGTTGGTGATGAAGAACCTTTAAAAGAAGAAAGGTATCACCTTCTTCAATAAATTTTTTGGATAAGCTGCGTAGTTCATCAACGGCCTCAGCCTTGCCATAGAAGTCGATGGCATCACTAAACTGCTCAGCAGCGATGTAGTTTTTGGCGTGAGTCAAATAAGTGGCGCTATCAGCCGCCTTGGCTCCATGCAGTATGTCTCTTTTTGCTATCGAATCAGGTAATGCCATTAAGGTTTTTCGCTCCTCTTTCCGATTAATACAACACAGTCTTTGACCGTTCTCAAGGAGGGGAGCCATGACAATGAAAAACGAAACACTATTCACGAAAATTCCACACAGACAATCCGTAAAGATTCTTTACCAAAACCTTGGTGGAAAATGGTATGCATTTGCCGACGTCAATGGAGAGGCCTACTTTGCCCCCCTCGACTTCATCACCCCAGTTCACTCTCGCAGCATTTCTTTCAAAGAAGAAGAGACGCTTTCCGCCAAAGAAACCCACTCAAAACTGCAAGAAGCTTAAGTCCTATCTTGCAGGATGCACCAATAGATGGGTTAATAAGCAGCTATGACAGCCGAGAATCAAAATGACAGCTTAGGAGGCATCAACCGACGCCTCAAACCACGTTATGCCGTGGACATCAAAGTTGAGATGCTCACCAAGGGTCTTGATCACTATGTGGTTGAGCGTTGCGCCAACGTTTCACTCGGTGGAATATTTGTCTGCACTGACTACTCCGCAGAAATGGATGAGCGCGTTCACGTTCGAATCATCCTCTCCGATAAAGACGCCTACTTTGACCTCAAGACTAAAGTGGCTTGGATTTGTGACGACAGTGGTTCTCACCCCAAAGGCTTAGGGCTACAGTTCGTTGAAATCAGCACAGAACAGCAGATCATCATTGATAAAATCCTAAGAGACTACGTCAATGTCCAAAGCGATTAAGACGCTCAAAAAATTTTTTCGTCTCTATAAAAACTCGCAGATTTCTTTCCTCGCTGCCGGCTTGGCTTTTCACACCCTCTTGTCAATGGTTCCACTACTGACACTTGGTTTTTGGTATTTGTCTTCTGCGGGCATTACGGATTTTTGGATCGAACAAGCCCGATCTTATCTGCTCTCACACCTTAACGTAGGCAGTGGCGAGCAAGTTATAAATCTCTTAAACACGGTGACGCAAAAAACTCAGGAGTCTTCGTGGGGATGGGTTGGTCTTGGAGTTTTTCTATACACCTGCTTCAACCTGCTATTGAGCGTAGGTAATGCCCTCGACAACATCTTACAGACCAAGGAAGTAGAGCTTGATCTAAGTCGCGGTGCCATTCAGACTTGGATTCGAAGAATTATTTTTTTAATTGTTCTGCCAAGTTTCCTGGGCACATCGACGGCCCTAATGGCGTGGCTTCGTAAAGATTCCTGGTTGAAACAAGTTTTCGAAATCGACTTTGTGGGATCATGGCTAGCGCAACCCTTACCGTGGACCATTGACTTCTTTGCCTTTTTCCTTCTTTACTATTACGTTCCAAATACAAAAATTACTCCGAAGCAGGCCGCTCGCGCTGCACTATTCACTACGCCACTATTTATTCTTGGAAAAACTGGAATGTCTTATTACAGCAGTTATGCGCTTACGACACAGAAAATTTACGGCGCGTTTGCAATCGCGCCTATCGTAATGCTGTGGGTGTATTGGGCCTGGACCATCGTTTTAACGGGTGTTCTCTTGATCAAACGAGACCCTACGGATGAACTGAAGCTAGACCAAACTTAATGAACAAGCTCTTTGAGCTTTGGTCAATCTTCCGATTCACTCTTGGTCGAGCTATCTTTTTTGCGATTCCACGGAAACGTCCACAATATGACCGGCAACCAAATATTCATCTTCTATCCCCCATATTTAAGACCTTCATAGGAGCTATTTCGGTTAAACCATTGGCTAACTTGAAAACAATTATGTGTGTCCAAAGATTAGACAGTGTCGAGCCGCAAAAGGGCAATTCGAGCTTATAACCGATTAGAATTCCTTTTAATATCAAAATCTTGCAGTGTGCCAATTGTGGTCCTTCACTTGCTCTTAACA
Source organism: uncultured Bacteriovorax sp. (assembly GCA_964640545.1). Classification (GTDB taxonomy): domain Bacteria; phylum Bdellovibrionota; class UBA2428; order UBA2428; family UBA2428; genus JBGSZX01. The sequence goes on from CAZXHL010000122.1 coordinate 6,701, forward strand.
TAGGTAGGATGAAGAAGCTTAGTTTCAATAATGTCTACTTTATGGCCATACTGGGCCTATTGCAGGCGTGCGGAAACCCCTTCAACATCAAAGACAGTTGCGACAATGGTTTCTACGAAACCAACACAGGCACGAGAATGAGCTGGCCTGATGGCTCGCACGTAGACTTCGATATGCATCAAAGCGTTCCTGCAGAATTCCGGGACGCCATTAAAGGCGCTAGCGAACAATACAACAGTCTATTCTCTGCGACAGAAATCAGCATGTATGAAGGCCAGAAGATCAAAGACTTCCGAGGTCTCCCAGTTGAAGTCACTGGCGATCACGTCAACGGAATCTACTGGGTTAGAGAAGACATCTGGCCATGGGCTGAAAGTGATCCAAATGCGATTGCAATGACTGTCACAACTTTTTCACGCGACAACATTACAGAGTCCGACATTTTCTACAGAGAAAAAGCCTATACAAAACCTAACGACAACGTGGAAGCAACGACGTCCTCCATTAAGCTTCCATCAATTGGCGGCATCAACGGCCTAATGAAAGCTAGCCAAGTCTTATTTCCAAAACTAGGCATCAACTCGAATCAAATGATTCAAGCTGCCTACAGCCCCCTCGAAACCAACAACAACAGAATTGAACACCGAGTCTACATGGTGAGCGTCCACGAGCTAGGCCATTCCATGGGACGTTGTCATAGCGAAGAACCAGCTTCTATCATGTGGCCACAAGTTGGTCCTGGAAACGAAGAGATGCGCCAAGCTCCATTCAGCGATGGCGATATCAGCACTTTCGAAAGTGCCTACAGCCTCAAATAATCGGTATCGTCCCTCGCCAAGTTTTGAACTAAAATCCAAACTTCTTCAGAAGCTCTTTGCCCTTCTTCTGAACTTCTTCTTTTACCTTTGGAGCCACTTTTTCGACCTGCTGTTGAACGGCTTTCTTAGCAGCTCCTTTCGCTAAACGCTCAAGAAGAATTTTACTGGTGTAGCCAACATCTGGCTTGGGTTCGTCCATAGTGCCCTTGAGCTTGAAGGGCAGCTCGACCAAGCCGCTTGGGCCTTTCCACTCTGCCACTTTCACAATTCTCTCTTC
>CAZXHL010000123.1:0-7727 GCA_964640545.1 uncultured Bacteriovorax sp.
TCTTCTCTTTCTTGATATTTCTCCCTAACATTCGCGGGGCAAGAAAACTCGGGGTCAGCTAAGCGATTTTGATTATCTTTGATCGTATGTTCAAGACCGGCCAGACTTGGGTTCTCAGCGTGTTCCGGCCCCAAATTTGCCCGCCCCATCATCGACGGAAGATACGCCTCTTGGTCATCACTCATCATTGCGGAGAGAACTGCTTCTTCCTCTAAACATGAAATTTGCTCGCCCGTATCAGGGTCCTGTACGACCTGGTCTCTATAGATAAAAGGAGCCTTTGCCGACCCTTCAGCAAAAACCAAAGTCGAAACCAAAATAAAATGCAAACAAGTAAAAACTTTGGATTTACTATTCACACCTTACTCCCTTCATCAGGGACTTCATCTGAGCCTTAAAAATATCCGAGTTTTTCTTCAAGGAAAGCCCTTTGAAGGCCAACAATTGCTCTCCACACTTTCCGAGAGCATTGATTTCAAGAAATCTTTTCCCAGACATGATGAATTCAACACCATAGACATAGTGATCAAATCTATTTTCAGGAGCTTTTTGCGGTTCCAAAAACTCAACAATCTCACCTTTATATTTGCTGAGAAAATTTTTCTTAGCGGAGCGATACCCCTCAAACTCCTGTGGGAAGCTAGAATACTCGTCAACAGATAAGTCATTTTCGGGATAAAACCGAATGACAGTCTTATTCGGATCCGACGATCCGACTTCCTTTAGAACAAAGGCTTCAGGACCATTATTTTTCTTACTCCAAGAGCTCTTAGGAAATACTGTTTCGTCTATTGATATCTGAAAATTATTAGTCTGAGATTGTGCAAGAAGATCCGGCACCGCAAACAGAAAAACGCACAAAAATAGACCTCTAAACATGATGCTTCTGATCATAAAGGTATTCCGCTTGCCGGGGGACTTTTTTTACGCGGTTCACACAATCTTAACCTTCGTCTTTTAACTTTTCTCAGGCCTTCGTACTATAACCCCCACAATCATAGATAAAACGATATCTATCCCCTATAATCAAATTTAATGAGTTCTCAGATTGAATCCTTAGCCCAGAAACCAGAACAAAAAAAAGCTCTGTTTGCCCTTATACAATCCACTTTTCCCAAAGGTGAAGCACAGTCATCGCCGAAAGACTTAGATATAGAATTTTCAGCATTGCTTAATCAGGAGAATCACAAGCGTGTCCTCTTTATTTGTGAAAATGAAAGCCCCGTTGCGAGTGTGAGCTGGCGCCCCTTCAAAATGCCTGACGGATTGATGGGGGCTGCGATTGGTCTTGTGGTGACTCACTCAGATCACCAGAAGAACGGCTACTCTAAAAGGCTTCTAGCAGAAGCTGAATCACGAGCCAAAGCTGAAGGTGCGGCTCTTGCGTGCCTTTGGTCCAATCTCACGGATTTCTATGAAAAACGTGGATATGTGCTTTGTGGCTCTGAATTAAGCTGGGATATCAGCAAAACAAATTTTAAAGAGTCTGGCGATTTTACAATCGAAGAAGCCTCCCACACTGCCATCGAAACCTTTCATTCCATATATAGAGATTTACAGGTTGGCCCCCTCAGAGAATCCATCGACTATGAAAGACAGCTAGAGCAATCCGACTCCGAAGCTTTGCTTGCCAAGAACAAATCTGGCCAGATCGTAGCCTACGCCCTCCTTGGCAAAGGCCGCGATCTAAGAAACGTTGTTCACGAACTCATCGGCGATTTCGAAGCCTTCCCCTCCCTATTAAAAGTGTGTCAGGCATCAATTCCTAGCGAATCCGACACTCCTCTACGCCTTCAATTTCCCTTTTCGCACCCACAAACCACCGCTCTCGAGCACACGTTAGGAGCCGCTGACCAGGGAGCCGTCTGCTTTGCAAAAGTTTTAGAGCTTAAACCGTTAGTAGATGTATTGAATAAAGAACTGCAATCACAGGGGTTAAAAGCTCTAAACATTGTTTTGCCTGAAATCCACGATGGTCTACAACCTTGGTGCCTAAAAAAGGCGGACGTAGAAGAGAGCCTATTCATCAGCCCTGATCCCGCTCACCTGCTACAGATCTTTGCGAGCCCTTGGCCCCTCGAGGACATCGAAGGACTCAGTGATGAAGTGAAGGCAGCACTAAGTTCTTGGACGCCCTACCCTCTATACTTCTGGGGCATGGATAGCGTTTGATTTCAAATGATTAAGCTCTGTGTAAAGTCCTTGAGAACAATTAGGCGTTGACCTCAGCCCCGCAACACCTGTATATCCCCTTCAATCTGGCCCCTCACTAGAATCAATGGAGATCACATAAATGAAACTAACAACACTTTCTATCGTCGCCCTATTCCTTCTCACTCTGTCAACAAACGTTCAAGCTTTTGAAGGGGACAAAACTTTTGATTGCCCAACTATGAAATGGTCAGAGCTCAGCTTCACAATGACTGAGTCTTTTGCAGACGAAAGACACGGTTTTGAAGTCACGATGGACATGCATCTCGGATCACGCGATCGCTCGAGCGGTGCTGGCGCCTTCACAGACGCGATTCGCCCTGTAGTTTGGGGACGTAGCTTCACGGGCCTGCAAGACACTGCTAACGGCGGAAAAGAAATCGTTATGGAATTCGAAGGCACGCAGCCTTGGAACACTTCAAAAATGGCTTTAGACTTTACTCCAGCAGAAGATGGCGCCTACATCGTGAGCCTAAAAGCCATTGGTAACAGCATTCTCATCGACGAAGAAAATGGTCAGAATAAAGAAGCGAACATCAACTTCGCGTATGATTTCTTCCAAGCTCGTTGGAACGATATCGTAACAGACAATCTCCATGAAGAGACCATCCCAGGTCTTCGTTGCACGATCCGTCAGTAGTTTTTCGATAGTCACTCCGTTAGTTCGCTAAACGTAGTTTGCTAAAGCCCCCTAAGCCATTCACAATTGAATAGCTTAGGGGTTTTTGTTTTCTTTGAGGCTGATTAACTAAAGCTTCACACTCCCAAGTGATCGACGGTGATAATATAACCCCAGATTTACGCTTTAGGAGGCTTTTCAATGATTATAGGATTACTCGTCGCAATTGGAGTTTTTGGACTCACATCACTAATTATTTACAACGCACTTATCGCCAAGAAGAACCAAGTCGAGAATTCTTTTGCCGGTATCGATGTTCAGCTGAAAAAGCGCTACGACCTGATTCCAAACTTGATTGCAACCGTGAAGGAATACGCCAAACACGAAAAAGAAATTCTCGGCCAAATCACAGCTCTTAGATCTCAAGCCATGGATCCCAATGTGGGCAAAGACCAGGAAGTCAAAATCAACAATGAACTTACTGGACTCCTTGGTGGACTAAAAGTTCAAATGGAAGCCTACCCTGATCTCAAAGCCAACAGTAACTTCTTAGATCTTCAATCTTCTCTCAACGAAATTGAGGCTCAGCTATCTGCCGCGCGCAGAACATTCAATGCGGCAGTCACAGACTACAATAACGGAGTGCAAATGTTTCCAAGCAGTATCTTTGCAGCCATGATGGGACTCAAAACAAAAACTCTTTTTGAAGCTGCTCCTGAAGAGCGTAAGAACCACAACGTCAAAGACCTTTTCGCTGCATAAAGGTCTAACTAGCAGTGATAACCAAAAGAAAGCCAGTTTTAAAGTCGGCAATAGACAAGACAGGAGAGCCTAAAGTCAAAAATGGCAACTCCGCCGGGCCGCAAAGAAAGATCTCAAAGGAAAGTCTTGTCGAAAACCTACAAAGACTCGAACCTCAGAGAATTGCTATTCGAAATCATGGCGGTCTCGGTATGGCACTAGCAGCCCCAGCCATCATTTCACACATACTAGATGTTAACCTCTTTGAGATTGTACTAGGGGACAGCATCTTACCAGTAGTGGGTTCTTGGACATTGATGATTGTTTTGGCTCTTGTAGGTCTTGGTTTCGGGATCAGCTCCTGGAAGAAATATAAGAAATACAAAAGTCAGTTTAAAAAAAATATTGTGGGGCCAATTTTTCGATCCATCGCTCCTCAGCTATTTTATCGTTCAGATAGTGCCGTTGGCCAGCACATCTACAATAGCAGTAAGATCTTCAAAAGAAAATGTGACCGGTATAGCGGAGATGATCACGTCACAGGAAAAATTGGACAGACTGATATTGAATTTAGTGAACTACACACCGAGTATTATACGACGGTACAAACCAAAAATGGCAAAAGAAAGCGGTGGCACACGATCTTTAGAGGGTTGTTTTTTACTGCGGATTTTCACAAGCATATCAATGGGGAAACCTACATTCTTCCCGATTTTGTAGAAAAACGTTTTGGGATTGTTGGAAAGTTTCTTCAAAAAAGAAACCCGTTAAAGCATGCGAAGAACCTCGTCCAACTAGAAAATCCACTTTTTGAAAAAGAATTTGCGATTTACGCTTCAGACGAGCAGGAAGCTCGTTACTGCTTAACACCTAAGATGATGGAAGATTTGCTGGCCCTCAAGCAACAATTTCCAAGATCCAAAATGTATTGTTCAATCCTGGGCAGCAAGATCCATATTGCCCTTACAATGAAGAACCAGTTTGAACCGAGAGTTTGGCGACAAGGCGCAGATCCGAAACAAATTGATCAAATGGCCAATCTATTCAAAAATTTAACCTCTATAGTGGAGCAGTTAAACCTGAATACTCGCATTTGGAGCAAGAAAGCTTCATAAGTCGACTCCCTTCTATTCACCCCTGAGTAGCTTAGGGGATTTTTCTTAACCAAAACTATACATTGAAATCCGATGAGAAGCTCTATAATGATAGAGTGATGAGGTTCTTCTATTTTTCTGCGGTTTTAGTAATGATGACTTGTCTATCGTCTTGTGAGGCCATTCTCAAGAATTCGCAAGACGACATAGATTCAGACGGATCAAAAGTGCCAGCCCCATTGGATAACCCTACACCTTCGATAGATACAAGTGGCTGGACAAGTGTGGATATTGGCCCCCTTTGCAAAGCAGGATATAATGGATGTAACGACTGGGAATGGGTTGATTCCGAGAATATGTTGTCGACAAGCGCATGGTGTGCTCCTGAAGATTATGGGGCGCCTACATGTAGTGAGTATCTTTCTACATCCTGTGATTTCGTCGAAAACACAAATAATCATTGCCAAGTCTTCTCGGATGGATCGGCTCTTTGCGAAAATGGTTCACAAAATTTTTATAATCCATACACCTGGACCCCAACCTGTGAAGACTAGCGCAAGTAGCACACTCTGAAATATATCCTTAAGTATACTTAAACAATTTAAGGGCTTTTTCTTTTTGCTCGACGTGCTCGATAATGGGGGCGGGATATACTGGATGATTCAAAATAGGCTCGTGTAGCTTTTTCACATCAAAATCTTTTAGTTCAGGAATGTATTTTTTAATATAGACGCCGCTAGCATCGAAGCGTTTGGATTGGAGCCAAGGATTGAAGATCCTAAAGTATGGCTGAGCATCGCAGCCTGTGGATGCCGCCCACTGCCATCCACCGTTGTTCGGCGCGAGATCCCCATCAAGGAGAGTTTCCATAAAATACTTCTCGCCCCAGCGCCAGTCGATAAGGAGGTCTTTCGTCAAGAACGATGCCACAATCATACGAACACGATTGTGCATCCAACCAGTGGTCTTGAGCTGCCTCATGCCCGCATCAACGATGGGAAACCCTGTCATGCCGTTCTTCCAAGCTTCGAAATACTTGGGGCTATTCTCCCATTTTAGATTTTTGTATTTTGGCAGAAATGCTTCGTTCTCAACGCGAGGATTGTGATAGAGAATGTGATAGTAGAACTCGCGCCAAATCAGTTCGCTGAGGAAGACATCGGCGCCTGATTGTTTCTTCTTATAGGGAACGAGGCTCAATTCGTGAATGATCTGAGGCACGGTCACAGATCCATTCTTTAAATAGGGCGAAAGTCCTGATGTCGCAGACAAGTCCGGAAAATCACGCTTCTCAGAATACTCCATCACCTTTTCCTGAAATGACTTCAATCGTTCGTTGGCCGCGAGTGACCCCGCAGGAGGAATAGGAACCGTCACCAATTTTTGATTTTTTTCACAGTAAGCTTCGAGATGATCAGGGTATTGCAACTTATCGGAGAAGAGTTTCTTCCAGGAAAGCTGAAAGATTTTCTCGGGACTCCCCTTCTCCAACGACTTGAGATATTTCTTAGAATTTTTAAAGACCTTCGTTCGATCTCCGTATTTTTCACTCACATAAAGCTCAAGCCATTTCCTGGAAAATGGAGTGTAGACCTGGTAACCGGTTCCATCGTCTTTTTGGAGCTCCCAAGGCTCAATCAAAAGATGGTCCCGTTCAGAAAAAACATCTAAGCCTTCAGACAAAAAATAAGTCTGGAGTCTCTGGTCGCGAGCTAAAGCAAAGGGTTCATAGTCTCTCGACCAAGAAACTGTCGCGGGCAAATCAAGGCCGTGCTTGCGAAGGTCTTTGAACAAAGTCTCGTAGGCCTCATCGGGCCCTACATCAAGAACAAGCAAATCACTCCCCACACTTCTAAGCTCTCTTTGTAGCTCTACCAAAGTGTTCAAAAAGAATTGGAAGCGGTTGATCGAAAAATCCGGCCTCGAAAGAAACTTCTTGTCGAAACAAAACAGCCCCAAGACTCTACCATCGTGCTTCTTGAATTGCCTTTGTAGAGCAAGGTTGCCAGTTATTCGAAGATCTCTCCGAAACCAATGGATGCCATATGATTTAGCCACGGATATTCACCACAACTGAACATTAATTGACTAATCACCCTAGGCAAAGCAAGATTTAATCCAGATGACAAGCTACCTGCTACTGAGCCAAATTGGATTGTGTTTGTTTATGACGGGTCTTATTTGGACGGTGCAGCTCGTGCACTACCCCACCTTCGCCTGGATTCCAGCCGACAAGTTCCCTGCCTACCCCAAATTCCACGCCTTTAGAATATTCTGGATCACAGCCATCCCTATGACCCTGGAGCTGGCGGGAGCGATCTGGCTCTTCTTTGTCGACACTTCCGAACTCGGCCTCGTGAATGAATGGCTCAAAGTTAATCTCTTTGGAGTGCTTGCGCTCTGGCTGGCGACCCTTTTAGTGAGCATGCCTTTGCACAATAAGATCCAGAAAGAATACTCTCTCGATGCTTGTCAGCAACTCGCCAGAACTAACTGGATCCGCACTCTCATTTGGACAGCAAGGTCAACGATGTGGCTCTATTTACTTTACCATCTACTAGGTGACGTCTTTGGAAGCGTTATCAGAGGATTTTTTGGATCATGAAACTAAAAATATACGGATACAATTTTGAAATCGTCTCAATCACCTTGCTACTGGCAGGTATCTACAATTTTCTGTGGGGAGCTTGGGCGATATTTTTTCCAAGGCTTTCCTTCGAGATCCTAGGAGCAACACCTCCCGAATACCTAGAACTCTGGCAGTGCATAGGCATGATTGTCGGTGTCTATGGCGTGGGATATATCATCGCCGCGACGAATCCCAACAGACATTGGCCCATTGTGCTTGTGGGGCTTCTTGGCAAAGTCTTTGGACCCATTGGTTTTGCGAAAGCCTTGATTGATGAGCGCTTCCCGCTGAGCTTTGGGATCAACATCATCTTCAATGATTTGATCTGGTGGGTGCCGTTCACCATCTTGCTCGTGCGGGCCTGGAAGCATCACAACCCTGTCGCGCCCACGAACGCCCCGAAGCTTTAACTGTGCGCGCTTAAGTGTTGCAA
>CAZXHL010000124.1:0-7680 GCA_964640545.1 uncultured Bacteriovorax sp.
CCAGATTGAAAAGTTTTTAATGTTTGTGATTGTAGCTTTGTAGAATCATTCGACATGCCCGAAATCATCTACCGAAGAGCCGCAGTTGTCTAGGGCTAGTTAGGAATTACGTTAAGGTTGTTGCGCGTCACTTTGTTCTTCTGGAGAGGCTTTGATGCAAGCTTCAGTCTTGAGTGCGATTTCATAGATATTCCATAGGGCAGGGTATTCAATTGCGACAGGAATTTGATACCTCACCGCATTGTAAATCTGAGGAACCAGAAAGAGATCCGCCATGGTAGGGCGTTCACCGAAGGAATAGGGGCCATCACGATTGGGGAGGAGTTTGTCAAAGGCTCCGAATCCTTTGCGAATCCATTCTTGTGCCCAATTGAGTTGTTCGGCGGCGTCGCTCGAGTGTCTCTTTTGCACGAAGGGCGTCTGAAAGGGGGCGGTGTCAGCGTTGATGACTTCGCAAAGAGCGCGGCATCTTGCCCTTTCGAGTGGAGAGACGGGGTAAAGAATTGCGGGCGGATGAACTTCTTCAAGGTACTCAAGAATGCTCAAGCTTTGAGTCAACAAGTCACCTTCTGGAGTTTTAAGAACAGGTACTTTTCCTAGTGGGTTGCGAGCCAAATGTTCGAGGCTCTTTTGTTCCGACTGTACGAGGTTTACGGGAACGTATTCATAGCTAAGGCCCTTGAGTTCAAGGGCCCAGCGAATACGCCAAGAGGCCGAGGAGCGCCAGTAACCAAAGAGTGTGTATTTCTGATTGTCGCTCATACTTGCTGGCTCCTCATGAATAGCAATTAAATTTCTTCTTTTACGATTCTGTTTGTGAGATCACCTAGCTCTTCAATCGAGCAAGTAATTTCGTCGCCTACTTGCAACCATTGGTTGTCGGTAATCTTCGAGCCGTTCAACTCAAGGAAACATCCCGTTCCCACCGTACCAGACCCAATCACATCGCCCGGATAGAGCGTGCATCCGTAGGAAGCACGTTCAACAATCTCAGCAAAAGTGAAGGTCATGTCCTTCATGTTGCCGCGAGAAATTTCTTTGCCATTAAGCACGGCAGTCATTGTCAAATCATAGCGCTCGCCCTTACCTTCGGAGGCAATGCGCTTGTCTGCAAGTCCTTCGCGGGTCACAAGCCAGGGGCCGAGTGAGGTGTTGAAGTCTTTGCCTTTTGCTGGGCCAAGATTGAGCTTCATTTCTTCCATTTGCATGGCTCTAGCAGACCAGTCATTCATAATAGTGTAGCCGAAGATGTAGTTATCGGCGTCTTTGGCGCTGACATTGCGGCATTCTTTGCCGATGACAATGGCAGCTTCCAGTTCGAAGTCTAACTTTTCAAGATGGCGTTCTCTGACTTTGCAATCGCCAGGTCCCGTTACGGCCATGTGGTTGGTCATGTAAAAAATAGGAAAATCATAATACTCAGGAATCATCGGCACGCCGCGATTTCTTCTGGCCGCTTCAACGTGTTGTTTGAAGGCGTAACCGTCGCGCATCGATGGAGGATTCGGCATGCTGGCAAGGAGCTCAACATCATCTAGGCTAAGTTCGCCCTTTTTGTGATAGTCCTGCAATTCAGAGAGGCGATCTAATCCGCCTTCATCGAGAAATGTGCGCATGTCTGAAGCGACTCCTGAAAGATCGGAGATTAAATTGCCTTCGGCCCAAAGGCCCCATGATTTTTTGCCTGATTTTTTGTTCACATAGCTAAGAAATTTCATACCTTAGCTTTTAGACACGAGGACTAGTCCACGTCAATTTCTAAAGCCCTAAGCAGGCTGAGGGCCTCGGGCATTTGAACCTTTGTGCCTTTAAGCTGCGTAATACTTGGATCTACAAAATAGCCCACCGCTCCACGAAAGCTTGCAGCTCGAAGGTCGGCTTGATTAAAGACGGCGCCGGATAAATCACAGTCTTCAAATGAGGCTTTTTGCAGCTTGGCTCGTGAAAAATCTGCCTCTCTTAGGCTGCTTCCCTTGAATGAGGTTTTTTCGAGATCTAGTTCTTGAAAAACTGAGAGGTTCATTTGGCAGTCTATAAATTTAAGGTCTTCTGGAGGGCGAGCTGAACACCAGTTCAAGCCAAGAAGCTTTGACTGATTGAAGTGGCAGCTTCGAAAAAGGGAGTTGAGTAGATTTTGATTGCTAAGGTTGGCGCCTAGAAACTCACAATCAATGAATCTCTTGCCCGGAAAAAAACCTTCGTCTTGCAAGGCGCTAAAATCAATTTTTTCAAAGCGGCAGTTGTAAAACTCTGCGTCAGATCCCGCGAATTCAGCAAGTTGTGAGGTGCTTTGTAGGGTGAGGTCTTCGTAGCAATCTGACATATGATTCAAGGGCTAGCACGCGAACTTTGCTGTCACAATCTTGGAGTGAAGAGAGCTTGATCGGAGATAGTCTTGCTCCTATTCTTCTCTCCATGAACTCCACAAGCGCAGATATCTTGTACCCGGTGCTGGAAGGGACAAGTCGAAGTTTTTATTTGGGTATTCAGTCATTGGAGCAGCCCGAGAAAGATGCCATTTGCTTAGGGTATTTGTTTTGCAGGTTTCTAGATCTTTTTGAAGACGCGTCTGATGTTTCGGTTGACTCGCGAGTGTCTATTCTAGCTGCGCTTCAGTCATGGTGCGAGGATATTGATTCTCTCGAAAGGCTTGAAAAGGTTTTGGCCTTACAGTCAGAATTTCAAGATGAGTTTGCGGGATATTTCGAAAAAGTTCCCAGTGAAAAAGAGCTTTATAAAGTTTCAAAAACTTTGCTCAGAGAAATTGAATTGTTGCCTCCAAATTTGAAGAATATTTTTCCAGAATCGTTGATTCCCATGTTTGAGGGAATGCGCTCTGAGATTCGTGCAAGTGCGACTCCTCGTTGTCGATCAATGGAAGAGTTTGATGATTACTGTTTTTCGGTCGCGGGGACTGTGGGGCATTTTCTCTCAAAAGTTTTTTTGGAGGCCAAAGCGTTTCCAGAGGGGGTTGATCGGGATGTGCTTCTTGAGCAAGGAGAAGCTTTTGGTCGTGCGCTTCAAACTGTAAATATTGTCAAAGATTTTCATAAGGACTGGGAGGAGCGACGTTGCTTCTGGCCGCTTCTTGAGGGCTATTCCTTTGAAGGTCCAAAACCCAGCGAAGATGTCTTGTCGGCGATTCTGAAACAGTTGTATGAAAAATTCCTACGAGACTTGGAGCGGGCAGAACATTATGTAGCGCTCATTGATTCTAAGAGGCCAGATATTAAGTTCTTCTGTGAATTCCCTCTTCAAATGGCTGTGAAAAATATGGATTTAGCCATGAAGGACACGGCTTGGCTTAGGAACGGCGATTCGCCGAAGGTGCCACGTGAAGAGACGATGGCCTTGATTGATGCACTCAGTAGCTCAGTAGCCTAGCAAAGCTCAGTAGCCCAGCAAAGCTCAGTGGTTTAACAGAAATTTTAGGGCGATGTCAGCTCTTCGTGCCCAAGAGGTTTCGTTGTGGTTTGCCCATTTGAATTCACGATGGATCAAATGGCTTTGGGGGAAGTCAAGGCCTAGCAACTTCTCCACAAATTCTCGATTGGGCTTCACGTAAGATTTATCAATCCCCCAGGCTCCGTTGTCCATATAAAGTGAAACGTTTCTGGGGAGTACACGCTCTTCAATGAATGAGAAAAGCATTCTGTCGAAGCCATGTGTTTTGATAGATAGGGCTGCAGCCTTAGAAAAGATATGCGGATAGCGAAACAACGTAGTCGCACTGATGACACCTCCAAATGATGAACCAAGAAGAAAGGTGTTGTCTTTGTCTGCGAGAGTCGCAAAGTTGGAGTCGATAAAAGGCTTTAAAGTTTCCACGAGAAATTTAGAATAGAGCAAGCCCTGGTCCGCATCATTGAATTCTCTGCCTCGTTCTAGGTGGTGTATCCCGACGACGATCGCCGGGGGTGCTTCTCCATTTGCGATGAGTTTGGTCATGATTTCATCAATCGACCAATCGACTCCATAGCTACTTTTTTTGGGGTCAAATAAATTTTGGCCATCATGGGCGTAGATCACCGGGAAATGTTCGCCAGAACTATGGGAGTAAGACGGAGGAAGCCAGACGGAGAGCTTTCTTTCATTGGCCAACTCAGGTGAGTAGAAATTTGTGAATTCTTGGATTCTGCCCGTCTGCTTGAGGGGCCCAAGGTCAGCCCAATTCACGACGTCGAAAACAACAGTCTGTTCGGTGTCGCCATCGACGTCTAAGATTTGATTGTTCAGGACGGCTCCGTTCGATGCGGAGGCTTCAGTTCTCCAGCTACCACGAGTCATTTTGAGTTGGTAGCTACCAGACTTTAGTTTGATGGAGGTGGAGTGAGTACCATTGCCGACTGCTTTTAGGAGGAGACAGTTTGGTCTCCAGTTACAGTTTAGGAAATTACCTGTGAGAAATATTTGGGCATCGCTAGGTGTATTGAACGGGGCGTTGACCACTATGGTCAAATTATTGAACTCCGAATTAGGAAGGGCCTTGAGGCCGGACGAGTAGGGAAGTGTGAAAAGGCAAAGTGCTTTGAAGCTCGCAAAGAATACTCGCCCAAAGTTGTTCATAGTCCGTGCCACAACGAATTTCTTAGCATGGGCAACGGCTTTGTAAAAGTATCGAAAATTACAAATATACACGCTCGACAGTTCGCGATAGTCTTAACTTGAATGCAAAGTTTACGCGACTTACAGTTAGCAAAAGAGGTAAATCATGAACCCTTGGCATGATGTTAGTTATGGTGAAGATGCACCAGAATATGTTGTAGCTTTGGTGGAAATTCCCAAAGGATCTAAGGTCAAGTATGAGATTGATAAAGCTTCGGGGTTGATCAAGGTAGATCGAGTACTCTATAGCTCAGTTCATTACCCGGCCAACTACGGTTTTATTCCGCAAACCTATTGCGATGATCGCGACCCTCTGGATATCTTGGTTCTCGGCCAAGAAGTTGTGGTTCCCCTGGCTCTTATGCGAGCACGTCCCATCGGCGTTATGAAAATGATAGACCAAGGCGAGGCGGATGATAAAATCATCGCAGTCCACGCAGATGATCCCGAGTTTGCGCATTATCGTGATATCTCAGAGCTTCCACCGCATAGACTCTCTGAGATTCATCGCTTCTTTGAAGACTACAAAATTCTTGAAAAGAAAATTGTGAAGATCGAAAGTTTTCTAGGACACCAAGAAGCCTTCGAAGTCATAAAAGATGCGATAAAACTCTATTCAGAAAATCGCTTATCTCTGAAAGAGGTTTGATGTAGGGCTTTATATGGCAGTCCCAGCAGGAATCGAACCTACAACTACTCTTTAGGAAAGAGTTGTTATATCCATTTAACTATGGGACCTCTCGCGTTTGTCAAAACCAAGTATATTCGGACAAATGGGGGCGCCTGATGCCACGCCAGAATTTGACTACTTTGATCTTATTGAAGAATTAATAAACTAACAACAAAACTTTGTCTCTATTCTTTGTTTGTTGACTTGTTTATCCTCCCAAAAAACCTGTAAAATAGTAGGTACATGACGCCGTTAGCCGAAATTCTAAAGCCGCATATGTCTCTCATTGTAGGAGCTCTCGTGTTTATGTTCGGTCTCGCCATATTCGTTGGAGTCCTCATGGTTTTAAGAAGGCTCTGGAGTAGAGAACTTGGGCCTGGCGAACGGATTCAAGATCCTGAACAACTAGCAGCTGAACTTCACGAAGAAATCATTCGCCTGGAGGAGTTGCGCGATCGATTGGACCCTAGCTACTCACTCTTGGGACACGATGTTTCTGCTCGACCTATCAAGAAAAAGTTAGCAAGTCAGGAAGCTGAGGAAGAGCCTGGAGCTGAGCTTGAGTCTGAGTTGGCTGCGGTGCCTGGAAAAACGGCTAGATCAGATGATGAGGAGTTAGGCGGAGAAGTTCTGCCCAAAACTAACGCTGCCTCCGATAAGCCAAGCGAAGATTATATTAAAGTTGCTATCAAACAGGCCACTGCTGAATTGAATAAGGAAATCACGGAGCTAAATGCTCAGGTTAAGAAGATGAAAGCTGAGGCAGCTAGTGTTGTTGCTGGCGAAGCTGATGGGGCGTCTGCAGATGAGGTTATGGCTGGCGGAGCCGTCACCGACGAGAAATTAGCCAGAGAAGTGATTGAATTAAAGACCAAGCTTGAAGATTACCAGGCGTTTGAAGACGAGTTGGCTCTCGTAAAAACCTATAAAGAAGAACTCGAGAAACTAAAAGCTCGAATTGCTGAGATGGAGACAGGGCAACCCCAGATTACAGACGATGATATCGCAAGCCTCTTTGCGGAGATGGGCGATAGCATTGACGACGAAGATGGCGATGGGAATGGTGAAGGACTCGATAGTCTTGAAGACCTTTTAGCCTCGGATGAAGAAAATAGTGATGAGCATCTTTTGGTGCCCGCGGAGCAAGAAGAGGTCGAGGAAACCCAGGTCTTCAAGGCGTCCCCCAAGGAGCCAGCAGCAGAGGCGACTGTCTTCTCTGAGGATGACGATGATGTGAATGAGCCAGAGCTTGTGGCATCAGCACCATCACCGCATGTTGATGATGCCGATCTTAAGGTTGGCGAAGATACAGCCGAAGCCTATGCCGAACTAGGCGAAGAGGGCGATGAGCTCCTGGCAGAATTTGAAAAAGTGTTGAGTAGTAAGGAAGAAAACCCATGATTCGCATTTGTATTTTGATGGTAGTATTTGCCGTTCCAGCTTTGGCATCAACGAAAATTAATGAAAGAAGTTTTAGCAATCAGAAATCTTGGATGCTGCCATCGTATCTTTCTCTTGCGGAAAGTCAGCCAGCGAAGTTGATAGAGATGTCGAAAGAGCAGTTTTCAAAAGAAACTTTGGATCGTGCAAAGGAAGAGCGAGGGCTTAGTTACGCTTGGCAGGATCGAATGGCGCTTCTTGGTGGTTTGAGTCAGCTCTTTAATCCTGAAGCTAAAATCAAGGCTTCGAGAATCCAGGTCAGAGAGTTTCAAAACGCTGCTCAAAAACTAATTGAGCAGACACTGCGCTCAGACACCTCGTTACTTGTTAGAGATGGTGCGGTGGAGACGATTCGCAGAATCATTCGTATGCAGCCATCAAATTCGAAAAGATGGCGAAGATCCTTAGAAGCCGCATTCTTAGACCGTGGTAATGTTATGGATGGAGAGGGCTTGTTTATCCGCGAGACGCTTCTTACCGCCATTCGAGAGGCCAATCTCCCTCTAAGTAATCGCATCAAAAGAGCGGCGGAGCTTGATCAGAATCCAAAAGTAAAAAGGCTCTTGAGTCTTTGGAACACAAGAGCCTTCGATACTTTATAAAATTTTTGCTTAGCTTTTAAGCAGCTTTCCAGACTTCGCGAGCCCAGTGTGTTTCGGTTTTTTCTACCCAGTCTGTACTCCAGAGCTTTTCGCAAACAAATTTCTCAAGACCTTCTGGACTTGAGGCATTCACCCATAGCACCATGTCCCACTCGCCCATGCTTGACCATGCTGTCTTGACTTCAGGCCACTCTTTCAGCCAATCCCAGCTCTTGCTTTCAGCCCACTTAGTTGGCCATTTCTTATTCCATTTTACGTATACTTGCGCTTGCCAAGATTCAGACATTGTTGATTCTCCTTATGATCTTTTGCAGATGGGTCCTCTATCGGAGCCGCTTGGGGGTGACTAAAGTTAAGTTTTGA
>CAZXHL010000125.1:0-7614 GCA_964640545.1 uncultured Bacteriovorax sp.
CAATTGGGCCTTAAACTGAGAGTCTTCGCCTTCAGGCTTCTTGTATTCGCCTGCCAAACGGAAAGTCGAGAATTCACTAGCTCGCCACTGGAGCATAGGAGTCAAAGCGAAAACCTTCTCTTCAATGAGGTTCTCACTCTCATCGTGTTCTTCGGCCTTGAGATAATCAAAACGTAAACCAGTAGACCAGTGCCTAGAAAGAGGCATTCTTGCAAAAGCATAGAGGCCAAAACTACTGTGGCCTTCCTCCTCACCAGCTTCGCTAGCTTTTTTCAACCAAGCCTCTGCTTGAAGTAAAGTTGGGTTAAATCCATCGCCCCACTTTGACGTCACATCAAGCCCATAATGTGCAGAACGATTTCCCGCCGCATCAAGACGACCAATGTAGTTAATGCTTTCCTGAATTCCCCCGTTCGTAAACGCGTCTTGGAAAAAACTAAGTTTTGCGTAGTGAGTAGGAGTCTGTGGCTTTTCACTAGAATCCTCCTCTTCACTTCCATGAGAATGACCTAGCTCGTATCCCTTGGTCATGCCCAAACGCAAATCAGCGTATACTGGCAACGGCAATAAAGACCTCACTTCTAAACCGGTGTCGAGGACCCCTTCGTCTCCAAAAAACTCTTCGATAACAAGTGGGGTGGAAACAAACGGCCATTCATGACGATGAAATCCGCCAAGACGCCCTAAAGGAAGAAAAAACCTCCCTAACTTGAGTTCTGTAGAAGGAATAAGCTTTGGTGAGGTGACATAAGCTTCGTGCAACTCCACACTAGCTTCTCCTGCCCGAGTGAACCCCGCAAATGAAAGAAAAGCATTAAAGTTAGGGTCGACAGGTGCATAGAACATCACTTCCGCATCACGAACATTGATCTCATTTGAAGCAGCGGAGTCTTCCCCAAACTCGCCCACGACGTCAAGAGCTACGGAGGTTTTAAGGCCTGTGAAAGAATCTTTCGACTTAATCGCTCCAGACGAATCCTGAGCTATCGAAGAGGCAGCAAACACGCCCGCAGCCATGACTAACAAATACTTTTTATACATTCTTTTCTCCATTCTATTATTGGGTTGAACAATGGAAGACCTACACTAATGAAACATTAGTTTCAATAGCCTCACAAAAGGCACCGCGTTAATGAGTGCACAAAGACAAGCTCGCCCCCAACAAAGACTTCTCTGTCTATTCTAGGCATAATCAGATATAGATCCTTACGCAGCATGATGATTGAACACAATCCAAGCCGACTCTCTCGAAGACTCAACACCACGGATGCCGTCATCATTGGTTTAGGCTCCATGATAGGTGCTGGCATTTTTGTAGCAGCCGGACCCGCTGCTGCTGCAGCTGGTAGTGGCTTGCTAATTGGGGTGCTGATCGCGGGCTGCCTTGCTTACCTCAATGCAACCAGTATGGCACAACTAGCAGGTGCCTATCCCGAGGCTGGAGGGACCTACGTTTATGGCAAAAAACTTTTAGGACCATACTGGGGTTTTCTCGCAGGCTGGGGTTTCGTGGTTGGAAAATTAGCAAGCTGCACCGCCATGGCGCTCACCTTCGCATACTATGCTGCGCCAGAGTATACGCGGCCCATTGCCGTAACTTCGGTGTTAACTCTCACGCTTATAAATTATCTTGGTGTAAAAAAAACAGCCACGGCAACAAAACTTTTAGTCGCTCTAGTTCTTATTTCTCTTTCTATCGTTGTCTTCGCCTCTCTTGCGGGAGGGGCTGCCGTTCCCGCGCGACTTTGGGATACCAGTTTCGAAAACGGGCCAATCGGCATTCTTCAATCTGCAGGACTAATGTTTTTTGCCTTTGCGGGATATGCACGTGTTGCGACTTTGGGAGAGGAAGTCATCGAGCCGAAGAGCACTATTCCAAAAGCAATTTTAGTCGCACTGGCAATAACCGTAGTAGTCTACACCATCGTTATTGGAACCGCTGTGCTTTGTGTTGACATCGAAACTCTCTCACAGGCCAAGGCCCCACTCGTGTTAGCTGTTGAATCAGGTCGTTTTGCTTTTCTCTCTCCGGCCGTGAGAATTGGAGCGTGCTTCGCATCCATGGGCGTGCTTTTGTCACTGCTTGCTGGAGTGAGCCGAACGACTTTCGCCATGGCGGCCAATCGCGATTTACCCTTCGCTCTAAGCGCGGTTCATCCCACTCATCATGTGCCTCACCGTGCAGAAATCACCGTGGGATTGATTGTCGCTACGATTGTTGGCTTTGCCGATATTCGCTCAGCCATAGGTTTTAGCTCCTTTGCAGTGCTCACCTACTATGCCATCGCAAACGCATCGGCCCTCGCACTTAACAACCGTCTGAGCTTATGGCCAAAGTGGTTGGCAGCTCTGGGACTTGTTTCTTGTGTGACTATTGCGCTTAGCCTTCCTCGCGCCTCAGTCATCGGGGGAATCATACTGTTTAGCCTAGGCACTGCTTATTTTCTGCTTAATCACCGCACAAAAGTCATCAACTAAGGCCGCACAAGAGCGAGCATTAATGCTGAACTATAATTTTGCTAGTACTTCCATCGATTCGAAATTTTCACAAGCGAGAGCATTACTGGAACTTCAATAAGAACCCCCACAACTGTAACGAGTGCGGCTCCCGAGTTGAGGCCAAACAAAGCAATGGCTACAGCTACCGCGAGCTCAAAGAAATTGCTCGCTCCAATCATCGATGATGGGGAACAAATACGATGAGGCAATGCCATTTTTCGTCCCGCAAACCAAGCAAGAAAGAAGATGAGATAAGTTTGAATGACAAGAGGAATGGCAATGAGAAGAATATGAAAAGGCGACGCTAAAATCTTTTCTCCCTGAAAAGCAAAAAGGAGAACCAAGGTCGACAGAAGAGCGACAATGGAAACCGGCTTAAGCTTTGCAAGAAAAACTGTTCTAAACCAATTCTCTCCTTTTGTTTTGATTAGAATTCGATTCGAGATAAATCCAGCTACAAGCGGCAGCAGCACAAATATAACAACAGACGACAAAAGTGCATCGAAAGGAATCTCAATGTCTGTCACCCCAAGCAGAAATTTTACAATCGGCACAAAAGCCACCAGTAGAACGAGGTCGTTCACCGCTACTTGAAGCAAGGTATATGCCGGGTCCCCGTTCGTTAAGTAGGACCACACAAAAACCATTGCCGTACATGGGGCAGCCCCGAGAAGAATAGCTCCCGCAATATACTCCTGTGCAAGCTCCGGCGTAAGATAGGCAGTATAGAGCTTATCAAAGAAGATCCAGGCAAAGAAAGCCATCGTAAAGGGTTTGATGAGCCAGTTGATGATCAGCGTGAGAGCAAGACCCCTAGGATTTGTTCCCACTCGAGAGATCGAGCTAAAATCTATTTGCACCATCATGGGGTAGATCATCAGCCAGACCAGAATGGCGACGGGAACATTGACTGTTGAAACGTTCAAATCACTTAAAATCGAAATCGAATCTCCCAGTATTTGGCCTAGTGCGATTCCAACAACAATACAAAAAGCAACCCAAAGCGAAAGATAGCGTTCAAAGGTACCCATTATTTCTCCAACACTTTATCGATGTCTTTTACAAAATCTCGAATTTCATCTCGGACTTTTCGGTAGACGGCAAGGATCTCTTCCTCGTTAGTCATACCTTTGGTGAGTGCTGGAGGATCTTGAAAGCTAGCATGAAGCAACTTGCCTCCTGAAAAATAAGGGCAACTTTCTTTTGCGGAGTCACATACTGTGACGACATAATCAAACGTAGCTCGCGGAAGCTCTTCAATGGTTTTTGAAGAGTGAGAGGAAATATCGACACCCGCTTCAAGCATGACTTTAACGGCCCTCTCATTCATTCCGTGTCGATGGGTTCCTGAAGAATAAACATCAAATTCGGAGGCCCAAAATTTGCGCATCCATCCTTCGGCCATCTGCGAGCGGCAAGAATTGCCGGTGCAAAGAAACATAATACTTTTTTTGGGTATAAGAGATTTATCAGATGAAGATTTCATTAGCACTTTCTACCTGTTTTCTTTTTACCACCGTGCCGGCGTTTGTTGGCCTTGGAAGTGACTTCACGAGAGCAACAATTTTCACGCAGATACTCAATCAATTCCTCAACCAAGTCCGTACTGGCGACATAAATTAAAGAGCGCCCTTCCCTTCGAGATTGAACAAGTTTAGCGCGGGCTAGGTGGGATAGATGAAAAGAAAGTGTGTTGTCAGGAACATCAAGAAGCTCGGCAGCTTCGCCCGGAGTGATTCCTGAACTCCCGTATTCAAGAATAAGTTTAAAAACCCTAAGGCGCGTTTCCTGAGCAAGAGAAGAAAAAGCCTCCAGTGCGCTACCCATTTCCATAATTCTAGAATAATGGAAACAAACTGACAGTCAAGCAGGTGCCTTTTTTGAGCTCATTCTTGATTCAAATGATTCAAAGCCAGACGAATGAACTCTGACTCCGTGAGTTGTTTTGATTCGCTAAACTTTTTTAGCAGGAAGCTGCAAAAAAGGACGCTACGCTATCGGCATCAACAAAACAGTTGGATGGCGGATTACACTTAAGTTTTGTGATAGGGCTTTTCACAAAGTTTCAATTGAAGATTATCATTAGGCCCCCTTCGCGGGAAAAGGAGCAAATTATGATTAGTTTTAAAAGAGGTGAGATCAAAAGAAGACCAACTCCCCCAGGAGAGATTCTTCAGCGCATTTACCTTGATGAGAATGGGTACACACAGGCTGAATTTGCAACTCTGCTCGCCAAAGCAACTAAGAATAAAGTTAAAGAGTCCACCATGAAAACTCGCCTCAATAGCGTCATCAGCGGCAAACGAGCGATGACAGCGGAATTTGCCATATAATATATCGGTGATGGCCTCATCGCTTCAAAGCTTGCCTTTGGGGCAATCTTTGAAGCGAAGAATGGAGCCCATCGCACAGCCTCTTTTATTTCAAGCACTTACACCTCAGTGGCAGGGTTTGGCAGGGCGGTGAAAGTCCCTCAAACACATCGATGAGTTGAACTTATGACCTACTTCTAGCAAAGGAAGTTCCCAACACAAAAGCACCTTGCCAATAAAACTATATTACTGTATCATAGTAATGTAGTGATTGAGAGTTTCGGAAACGCGGAAGCAAAGACTGTATTTGAAAATGGAAAAAGTAAAAAGTTGCCAAAGCACTTACTTCAACGAGCTATCGACCTACTGGATATTATGGACAACGTGGAATCGCTGAATGATTTACAGGTTAAAGGCCACCCTCCATCACTTCGGCTACATAAGTTAACAGGAAGTAAAAAAGGACGCTACGCTATCGACATCAACAAAACAGCTGGATGGCGGATTACATTTAAATTCCAAGATGGAGCTTTTCACGAAGTTTTTGTTGAAGATTATCATTAGGCCCCCTTCGCGGGAAAAGGAGAAAAAGCATGGCTACTTTAAAAAGAAATGAAATCAAAAGAAGACCAACTCCCCCAGGAGAGATTCTTCAACGTATCTATCTTGATGAGAATGGATACACACAAGCTGAGTTTGCAACTCTGCTTGCCAAAGTAACCAAGAATAAGGTGAAAGAATCCACCATGAAGACTCGCCTCAACAGCGTTATCAACGAGAAACGAGCCATGACCGCGGAATTTGCAATTTATGTAAGTGAGATTTTAGGAACCAATCCTAAAATGTGGCTGAATCTGCAATCTGCCGTAGATCTTTGGGACGCTAAAGAAATAATAAGGAAAGCAAGCTAATACATTTTTGTAGGTACTGAGCAATGAAAAACTTTAAGCTACCCATGATTGTCCTTGTACTTTTTTTCTCTTCAGCCACTTACGCAGAAATGTGTGAAGTCAAAACCAACAAAGACTGTAAAGAGTCTGAGGTTTGTATGAACTGGGATAAAAACGAGACTAAGTGTGTTGAAATCCCACCAATGTCTGACCAAGTCTTCATTCTCCCTTTCGACAGAAGCACTGAAGTTGTTTGTACACACGCAAGAGGTATAGGTAGTCATTCGTGGCCAAACGCATTTTGGTCATTGGATTTAGCAACCCCTTATGAGGCAGAGCCATCAATTGTTCGAGCCGCTGCCCCCGGAAAAGCCTTTGTTCTTTTGGGCAAAGATGGCAAAGCATGTAAAAATCCAGAAGGGACGCCCGCTAAGTCCGAGCCAGACGACTGTGGTAATTCTTGGGGCAACAGAGTCAAGGTGCTCCATGAAAATGGCTACTTCAGTTTCTACGTTCATCTAGAGGAGGTATTTGTAAAAGATGGACAGCAGGTCACCGCCGGAACTCCACTGGGCCTTGAAGGTTGGACCGGAGCCGCGGGTCATAGGCATTTGCATTGGAGCATTCAAAAAATTGGTGGCGATACCGACAAAGACAGGGAAGAAAATCTCAAGCAATGGGACGGCATGAGTACTCCGTTTAAGTTTAAAACTATTTTAAATGGAAAAGAAGCCATTCTCGACACAAGTATTTTTAATTGTGAGCACGCCAATATTGGATTTTCTGAAGATCAACCAAAGCTCCGAGGTGTGAGGTAAAGTTAATTATGGGAAAAATAATTTACCCAAATCCATCAACGAATCCGACGACTATCGGAGTCACAGCGCCGTCTTCAGGCTTGGGCGGTGAAGCGTTTATCAAGCGATTTGAACGTACGATCCTTATAAAAATTTCATTCGACAATTTTTTCCTAATGCAAAAATTGTTGCAGACAAATTCCACGTTTTGAGACTTACAAATCCAATCATAAATAAATTTCGAAAAAAGATCACCGGAGACAAACGCACCAGCCCTTTAAGGCCCTTGCTTTTGCGCAGTAGCAAAAATTTAAACTACTTTGAGAGAAGTGCTCTTCATAAATGGCTCGCGCATCACGATGAGCTTAGAGAGGTTTATTTTTATAAAGAGGCACTCTACCGATTTTACAGAACGCGCGGCTACAGGCGAGCCAAAGGAGCCTTCATAGCCATGACAGATGCCATGGCTAGCTCGAAGCTCCTTGAGATAAAAAGGCTTCGTAGAACGCTGATGAGATGGAGAAATGAGATCTTGAATTATTTCAAAAATCCCATTACAAACGCACGAACCGAAGGCTTCAATAACGTAGCTAAGGTAATAAAAAAGAGTGGTTATGGATTTAGATCATTTCCAAATTACCGACTAAGATTGCTAAATGCTTGTTCATAAAAGTATTTTAGGCACAACCCACCATCAACCGGGAAGAATCAGAATCCGAAGAATCGAAGAATCGAAGAATCAGAATCAGAATCTATATATGAAGCCCGCACTACGACTTCCAATAATTATAAAACTTTACAGCGACTTGGGAGGGAGATGCAGGGAGTCTGACCTGGAGGAAACGAGCAATGAAGTTGAACCTGTGGCCCGTTCCTAGCAAAGGAACTTCCCATCGCGTCCAATAGATTTCCTAAGAGCTCAGTTGGGTAAACATTCTCAAAATTACTTGCTGTCTTTCGAACACCAATCCTCGAGGCATGTTTCCCATCACGGCTTGCTCAAAGTCTGGCATTTTTGAAATCTCGACTGAACTCTTTCTAACAAAATTTAGTACGTCTTCCGGCCCCTCGCGCAAGTCTTGAAGAAAGTTTTTCCTTCCCTCCATCACAAAGAGA
>CAZXHL010000126.1:0-7565 GCA_964640545.1 uncultured Bacteriovorax sp.
TAGGAAATTTGAAGCAGCAAAGAAAGTTTATGAAGATCTTTTGGGCCAGAGACCTCAGGCGCCACGACATGGACGCACAAACGCATTTACGAGCGCAGCCACAAAGAAGCGAATCGCAGATTCTAAGGCAGCACATGCAAGGCGAGTTGATGAATGGCAGAAGAAAGTAGATGAAGCCCGCATTGAAATGGAAAAAATTAAACCATCTACTGGTATGTTGAGCTGGCTCGGTCAAAAAACAGGAGCTTCCGAAGAAAGTGCTCAATCTATTCTTGAGAAAAAACAAGTAAGACTTTATGCGGAGGCTGCGAAGCTGACGACGGTTCAGCTGATGATCAAGCAGCTTTACTTTTATAAAGAAATGATCAAAGACTTCGAGCCCTACAATATGGAGCAATGGGGTCCGACCTGTCGGAAAGAATATAAGGTGCTGCCGGATCAACTGCGTTTCCAATATGAGCCTGATGATGCGCGCTGGGCTTATATGGAGAAGCATTTAGCTCAAAATGGTTTGATGTTCTCTGAGCGTGATGAGGTTCGTGAAGAAGTTGATGATCAAGGAACGGTTCATGAAGTTCGTGAGCCCATGATGAATGAAGATTTTGCAAACTTTTATTTGAACGATCGAGGAAGAGATCCTTTTAAGGGAAACATTACGGGAAATATGCCCTTTCATATGTTGCGAACCGCTGAACAGGGTGTGCGTTATGCTTTGGGGGAAGAGCCAATGAAGGAGCTTTCGGATCTGAAGCAGCCGTATCTAAAATTCAACTGGAAAGATCTAGGTGTTCCAGCATTTGATGACCTGAGGCACTTCAATGACGTTCTTCAAGTCTTCTTGGAAGAGGCGTTCTCAAAATTGGAGAATGAAGAGCAGGTAAAAGTATTTAATGACGTGACCCAAATTATGGTGGCTCCCCAAGGTGGATTCCCAAAACGCGGTGAAGAAGAATCAATGGAAGATTTCCAAGTGAGAGAAGAGGCTTTTATTCTGGCTAGTTCGTATGCTGGTTTCACGCCGTATCTCGCTGAGAAAATGCAGGAAATGGAGCTCGAACCCGAGCAATGGCTCCGTGCGGTTCCTAGAGATGTGTTCTTTGTATGGACTGAGAACCAGATCGTAATGGATTTTCCACCATTTTACGGTCCGGAATCTTATAAGCAATGGGCCTTGAGAAATCTTTATAAAGCTTTGGACAGAGGTCAGTTAAAGGCCTCCACCATTAAAGAGCTTTGTACTCCAGTTTCTAGTTCCGGATACGGCACCTACACTCCGTATGGATATATGGGCGGATCCTCCGCGGCGGCAGCAGCACTTGCAGCTCCCAAATTCTCGAAAGACTTCTGTGAGAAACTTTCTAAAAGAGGTGGGGTAGAATACTTAAAAGATATTCTTAGGCCCTTCGATGATCGCAGTCCTTATCTCCCTCCCGTCGCGGCCTATGATTCTGACCTTCGTCAGCACTGGGGTGAATTGCGTGGCTTGTGGAAGAAATTTCAGAGCATGGATACTTGGGACGAGGAAGAGTTTCCGTCCAAGTTTAACGAGTGGACCTTTATCAATACTCAATTTGGACAAAATCCATGGATCATGTTGCGTATCTCGGTCATGGCAAAACTATGGGAGCTAGAGAATGGAACTTGGACCGGCAAACCTAAGCCTGAAAGTTCAACCACGAAAAGGCACGGTCGACAAAGACAAACTCCTGCGCAATTAAAAGCGATCCATAGCAGAAATGCTTTAAAAAAGGCGTTTAAGAAACTACCGCTCGCAGACAAAGATATTGCGGTTCAACCCATGTATGCGAATCATGTCATCCATAGAAATGAAGAAATGTGGAAGGTCTGGAAAGATGCCGAAGAAAAACGCCTCTTCAAGTTGTGGGAAAAAATTGAGCATCAATTTCACCAAAGCAACGCCTATCTCTATAAGCTTCCCACAAACCGCAATCGAAGATCCTTCCAAGATACCTATGGTTACTTAGAAATTCTACAGCGAAAGGCGCTCTACACAGACGATGATGTGAAACGCATTATAAACGGCTTCGATCTCGAACAGCAGGGCGTCGACACTTCTGAAATGTACGAATTGCTAGACCTTGCGAAGAACAATGAAAACTCACAAAAGTTTGAGGTGCTGGATAAAATCTTAAAGAGTCCGGGTGATACCGATAAGCACGAAAGGCTTCTTGAGGAATATCTCTTTGAAAATGGTGACGATGAAACCTTTGCCACACCAAAGGATGTGACGTTAACCTTTCTAAGAAGACAGCAAGATTTTCAATATCCTCTGATGACTCAAGTCGTGAAATCATCGGCGAAGAGAAGAATTGAGGAGCTTTCAAAAGACCTTGAAAAAATCTGTAAGCTCGATCCAGATAATGATGATGATTGGGACAATCTTATGTCGATGACGTCAAAGACTCAGCTTTTGTTCAATGAACACTTCAAAATGGAAGGTATCCCAGAGTCAGTCACGAAGTTTTATACGAGAACGACTAAACACGATAAGTTAGATTATTTATTCATAGGAATGATGGTCATTGGATTTATCGGTTTGATGATGAGTTCGGCTGCTTGTGCTTCCGGAATTCTTTCTGTTGCAGGCTGTCCCTTCGCTGGAGTGATTCTGACGATGATGGCTGGTTCTACGGCAGGTTTCATCGGAAACTCAATTGTGCAGGCCGTGCAGAAATCAGATCGCATGGCGCTGGGGTCTCGTTTTAAGGAAATGGGATTCTCGGATATAGAGGCCGTAAATCGACGCCGTGGCCGTGGTTGGTTCGGTGTTGCTTTCGAAGTTGTTACAGGTGCGACGATGTTTGTACCTATAGTTCTGGCAGGAAAAGTCTTTTTTAGGACCACGGTGGCTGCGTTAATGCGTCGATCGGCGATTCGTAAGGGCGTGGCTAAGACGGTGGATCCTGCGCGTACGGCGTTCGATATCATCGAAGTTCAGAAAGCGATGAAAACGGCTAAGTTGGTTGAGACGGTTCCTTCTACGGGGCGAACTATCAGCAGGGTTATGAATGCTGTCGGGAAAGCGGCGAAACCGTCTACTTACAAAAATTGGTGGGCAAAAAATATTGTCGATGATGTCGTGATCGACTTCACAAAAGAAACGGTTGATAAGAACTTGGGGAAAGTCCTGGCTGACTGGTTTGCTAACTCTCCTAAAAAGTTCCACACCTTCTTGAAGAAAGATATCGATATCAAATTTAAGAAAATGGATAAGCTTATCGAAAAAGCAGAAAAGGCGATTTCCCAGGCGGAAAAGACCAAGCTCGTTTACGGTGATACGACATTTGGGCCGCTCAGGACCGTGAAGTGGGCCTTTCAGCCTCAACATTGGTTCTCCAAATCTCAAGATAAGTATGTTCAAAAGCTCGCTAAGTATTTTAATGCTCTCGACGACGAAGCTTCTTTGGCTTTGATTAAGAAAGAAGTCGCGAAAGAAAAGAAAATTATTACGGCTATGATGAATGATATGGGTAAACCGGGAATGAGTTTACGCATGGGGGAATATATGGGCAAGCACATGGATACGGTGGCTCCGATCTTGAGCGATGTGATATATAAGGTCCACCGTATTCCTCACTATTTATTGTATGTTATGTTCTTTCAGGGAACACCTTATGCGTATCCTCGTTTCCTAAAGATGGGCCAATGGTTTTCACGAAGAGCTTTTGTGAAACACGTCTTTGCATCTCGTGAAAAGCTACTGTCTCAGATCATGCGTAAAGAGGCGACCGAGTTTCTGGGCATGGGGGGGGAGGTCATGGCTGTTGATATGATTCGTCTGCTGCGAGCGGGGCAAACCACGATCCTGGCTCAATCGGCTGAGTTGGGGGCGAGAGAGGCTGATGATGTGGCGAAAAAGCTCGCTCAAAGTCTTAAGACAGATTGGTATGCTTATAGAAAAGAGGTGGCAAAGCGCACTTTTGAGAGCAAGAATCCGGGCGTAGACATTGATGCTCTATCGAAAAGTATTCTTGATGAGGCCGATGAGGCAAAAAGGGCAGCGAAAGTAGACCAGCTGGAAAAAGCGGTGAACGACATTAATGATCTAGAGAAACTTATTTTTGATTCCGACGTTTCGACTGAAGTGGGCCGCCAGATCGCAAGGAATGCCTTGAAGGGCAATGGTTGGATGAAGGCAGGGTTCTTCAGGGGCAAAATTGGAGAGGAGAAGATCTTGGATTACAGAAACTACGGAGAGAGCTTAGACATTCTTATGAAGCGTCTTTCTAAAGACACTCATGATCTCGATAGCTTCTCCGATTATGTCCAGCTCACAATTCTGAAGATTAAGGCCCTCTCTGCGAAAGGGCGAAAAACTCACGAAGTTGTGCCGTACTAGACAATCTTTCTTTCCAAAGCGGAATAAAAAAAGCCTGGTCTCAATTAAGAGACCAGGCTTTTAGTTTTTAAAGAGCTAAGTAATTAACATGCGCCAAAGATCGGAGCGTAGTTCGGGCACTGTTTTAAATTTTTAAGGGCGATATCATCAGCCTGAGTTGATGTTTTCGATGCCTTAGCCTTGTAGTGCTCACAAAGTGCTTTACGTCTTGCGGGAACAGACTTGTGCTTTTTGTTAACGTCATTCATCACTTCAGACATTTCCTTCATGACGATTTTACCGTCTTGAGTGTCGTCGATAAGAGAAGCGGCTGTTGCAATCAATCTTGAGTCGCTAAGAACGTCACCATTTCCAAGTTCGAGAGCTGCAAGAACATAAGCCTGAGCTTCTTTTCCGTGCTTACCGTCAATAGCCTCAACCGCAACAGCCATCTTCGCAAGGTCAACATCGGATACTGGAGTTTTTGACTTCGAGCTCATTGCTGCAAGAAGCTTGGATTTTGTAACCTTAACGTTTCGACCGCTAGCGATATAGGAGGCTAGCTCGTCAACGTTTCTAGAAACACCCACAAAGAGTGAGTCAGGAATGTCGGTAGAAACTGGAATGTAGTATTTGATTCCAAGTCTCTTAAGGAGAACTTCGTCAATTCCACAAGTTTCGCAAATCTCAGCGGCCTTGGCTGTTTTACTTACAGCAACACCGAATTCGTCGTTAAGTCGAGCTAGTTGATCGTCGCTGAGCTTCTCGACATCTTCGATGCTTCTGAGAAAGCTAGCTAAAGCTTTTTGGCCTTTGTCGTCGAGGGCTTTAATCAAAGCTTCCTCAGTCGCTGGCACTTGCTTGCGAAGCGCTACCTTTGCACCTTTAGTAATGGTGCTGGCGAGAACTTCCGCCTGAGCTCTATTGAATTGGTATTTTGAAACCAGAATTTGAACGACTTCATCAGCTGGTTTCAAAATGAGCTCTGCAGCTCCACCGGCCATTGCGGACACACTAGTAAAAATTAGGCCAAGGGTAAGGACAATCAGTTTCATATTTCGCACGAGGACAACCTCCAATTTAATTTGTTACAGCTTTTCATAGTAACAAAGTATCCACCACTTAAGAGCCAATACTTTGTCTTCGTAAACTATACGCGGAACACCGCTTTATAGGGATTATGCCGCAGCGCATCACTAAACTCAAGTTCTTTTTTAATCATTTCTTAACAAATGAATATCCCACTCAAGTCGAGGTGAAGTTTCAAAGCGATAGAGGTGCCTTAAGTGCAGGTTGAAGGCATAAGACTTTGTTTTTATTTGAGATTCTATGAGGTCCTTGAGGTTGGGAGGCTGGATGCGGTGGGCGGGCTCATCGGATGATTTGCGTTCTATTCTTGGGGCGTTGGAGGTCCTGATCTGGCCCAAAAGGACCTCAAGTGCATTTGAGCACGGAACATCAGAGCTAAAGACTCGTGTGACGGAGCCGGTCATTGTGTCGATAGAAACTTCTACTTTTGAGCAGTCACGTCGAATTGATATCTGATCGCTTTCTTGCAGAATTCTAATTTCGTAGGATGAAGCGTCTTCAATGGACCAGCTGAGCCAATCCTCTTTGCGGGCTGTGAGGGCCGAGACAAGTCCAAAGCAAAGCTCGCTGGGGCCCCTAAAGGGGGTTGAGGAATTAGACACGGCGTGACTGCCCCATCAGGAAGCCGATAACCCAGCCAAGCATCAGAATCGATGGGATGAAGATCCAATGTTCCGCAGTCATATTGAATAGATCCATGACATCCTACATTAGATCCAATTTCGGGATATAGACAAGTTCAATTCTCAATCTTGGCTAAGGTGATAAACTTAGAAAGCCGATAAAGGTAGAAGAGATGTCGTTGCCAAAAGAGTTGAATTATAATGCGTTTTTAGAATCTGTAAGCAACAGCAAAGTTGTGGCCATTACGGCGCCAGCCTATGGGGATGGAGATTCTGTTGGGACCCAGTGTGCCTTAAAGCAAATCTTTGAGAATTTGTTTCCAAGTGTGAAGTGCAGAATCATCAATGAAACTCCGTGCCCAACAAGATACCGTTTTCTGAAAGAAACCAATCATTTCGAAGTCTCTTCTGAAGTTCTTAATGGTCCTGCGGAGGGACGTCCTGATCATATGATCGTTGTTGATGGTAACTTTGAACGTATTGGCAAGGACACGACGAAATTATGGAATGCTTGTTCTAGGAAAACTCAAGTCGATCATCATGCTATGAGTGGTGATTATAAGTATGACTTTAGGCTTTACGATCCAACAGCCGCTGCAACGACTGAGCTTGTGTTCCGTTTGATCAAGGATGCGAAAGTGACGCTGACACGAGATATAGCTCAAGCTATTTATGTGGGTCTGATTTTTGATACAGGTTTGTTTAAACATTCCAATGCAACGCCAGAAATTTTGAGAATTGGTGCTGAATTGATGGAGACGGGTTTTGATCATACGACTACTGCGGAAAAAGGCATGTTGATTCGTAACCCCCAAGCCTTTAAATTGCTCCAGGCTTTATTGCGAGAGGCAAATTTCGACGTGAATGATCGTTATGTGTGGAGTGTGCTCGACTACGAAACGTTTCAATCCACGGGAGCTGTTTCTGATGATCGTGAAGGTTTGATCGATCAACTTTTCTTGACCGACAAATGTGAAATAGCAGCTTTTTATTTTGAGGCTGAACCTAGAATCTGGAAAGTTTCTTTCCGTGCTCGTAAGGATTGGGATGTAGCTCAATTGGCAAGATCCCTGAACCCTGAAGGGGGCGGTCATACCAAGGCGGCTGGCTGTACTTTGAAAGGGTCCACTGCTGAGGTGACAGCTGTCGGGCACGCAGCGATTAAAAAGCTTTTAGTCTAAAAACAAAACAGGGGGGATGCAGTGTCTAGACGTGCTATTGAATTTCTAAAGCGCAGATCCTTTGTTCTGGGGATGGCACTTGGAGTTTTTGCTGCCTCAACGGCCATGCTTTGGTTTGGTAGCGAGCTCTTTGAAAAGGTAGAATACACTCAAGATCTAGACTCACAATTGGGGTTAAGCCCGGAAGAAGTTCCTGTTGTGGCGTTAGCCCCTTTGCCTATTTCAAAAATTAGTAAGTCACTTAATATTTCTAATCCTCAAGAGGCGATGGTGCTTGCTAAGGTAATGAGTGGCCGGGTGAGTTCTGGATTCTTGCCGAACAATTGGGAAGAG
>CAZXHL010000127.1:0-7441 GCA_964640545.1 uncultured Bacteriovorax sp.
AGCTCTCTAAGAAGTGCTTAGAGGTTTTTGCTCAAACTCATCGCAAGTCTAATGTGAAGATCTCATTCTTTGACTTCACGAAACTTCAAATTGAATACGAATTTGGTATGGCTTCCAAACAAGCCTACATGGTGGCTCAAAAATCTGAGCTAGAGCGTGCCCTTCTCAATTTGTTGGCGAATGCTTTGGAGGCTTGTGAAAACATTTCGTCGCCTCAAATCACTTTGACAACTTACATTGAGGAGAAGCAACTGAAGCTTGAGATTCAAGACAATGGAGTGGGAATGACTCAGCAAGAAAAGTTGATGGCACTTAGTGGCGTGAGCTCCAAACCTGATGGCAATGGCATCGGGCTCTCATCCTCTGTTGATTTAGTTCATAGCTGGGGTGGGGTAGTGAGGGTAAGAAGTGCAAAAAATAAAGGCACCTCTATTGTTCTGTCTCTTCCTGTCAATCAGATCTCAATCAATTAAGCACACAAACATTAACAAATTAAATTTATAGGGTGGTAACTATGAAAACGAAATCAATTATTTTAACAATTTTGGCAGTAACAACGTTTGGAATTGAGGCGAAGACGAAGGTCACCGTTTCAAAATTCGAAAACAAAACAGGGAACAGCAATTGCCGCAACGAAGAATGGGCCCATTGGCAGAGAGATCTTGGCTCCGCCTTTCAGGAAATGCTAATGACGAGATTGTCTGAGGATAGCCGCGTAGAGCTTTTGGATCGTGAGAATATCAACAATATGTATGAACAAGAATTTAAGCTCGTGAACTCAGAAGAAGCGCAAACTCGTGAGAAGGGTAAATTTAAGAGTGCGGACATTGCTTTTGTGGGTGCTGTCACTGAGTTTGAATATTGCGCAGAAAAGAACGGGGCCTCCATTGATGTTGGAAAGATTATCGGATTTGGAAGCGTCAAGGTTGGGGGTAAGGGTGCTGCAGCGAAGGTAAGGGTAGATATCAGGGCTGTCGATGTGCGCACCGGTGCTGTTTTGGCTTCAGTGCGCGGTGAAGGCAAGACGAAAGAAGGTGGTTTTGGAGTAGACATCGATGTTGGAGCCTTGGATTTTGATTTGGATTCTGCGAAGCAATCGCCGCTTGGTCAAGCTTCTCGTGAAGCGATTGAGGATGCTGCCGATAAACTTCTTAGCAAAATTCGTAATCGTCTGAAATCGACGGAACTAAGCGCGAGATAATAACAAAAAACAGTATGCCTAGATTCCTCCTAATCTGGGTGGTGTGATGGCGGGGCTCTGCGTGGTGGCAGAGTCCCGCTTTTTGGTTGGACCTTAAGAGATAATTATAGAGTTTTCCCGAGGCAGAACTCTCCAATCTCAATGGACTCTTCCCAGCAAGGTGTTTTGTGGTGATCCGTAATCTTTAGCGGAATGGGATCTCTCGAAGGCTCGGGCAGAAGCTTATGGTCACTAATGGCTGAGCTTATCTGCATGTCGTTGAGCCGTGAGGGTGGAAGTTCTCCGTATATATCCAAATGAGATTCGGAGGTGTAGACACCCACTCGAGTTTTTGTAATTCTCTTCTCGCCAGCGGCTATGGAAACAAAGCTATATTCTATGGAGCCGATATGATCCCCAAAAATCTGCTGACCAAAGCGTCGCCCAAAGACTTCTTTGATGAGACTTTTCGCACTAAGGGGGAAGATATGATACCACTCAACGCGAGCACTCTTCTTGGTGTCTAGGTAGACGTGTGTGGGGCCCATAAGATTTTCGAAGCCGTTCGCTCCAAATAATTTTGGATCAAACTCATGAGGAATATCCATGGATTCGCCAATGTATTGGGCTTCCACAGGCCTGAAGACCTTTAGCTTACTACCTTCTTCGACTTGATTCACTTTTTTCTGTCCCACTTTGATTTGGTCTGGAAACAGGCCCAGCATGAATTCGGTCTTGAGGCGATCTCCTTGCTTTTTGGTAAAATACCTTGAGGTGCGGTAGAGGCCGATGGGGATTGTGTAAACGACTTTCGGATCAGCACTTGAGCGAAAAAATCGATCGCCGATGTCGACGCTCAGAGGTTCGTCTAAATTGACTTGGGCATAGCTTGTACTGGAGAACAATAGCGCACACGCAATTAATAGGGGTTTCATTTATGGCTCCTTTTGGGGCAAGCTGTGTTTTCGATGCAGCTTATTGTATGTTGAAATGAGGATTCTGAATGTTTGCGGAAATAGGCATTTCTTTCGAAATTTTTACTATGCATTTGTGCTTTTACAAAAAAACCATATTTCTTAGACATTTGGAGTAGTCGATTCTTTAAGGCGGTGGCATCACTTTCTTGAATTTCGACTAAACAAAGTTTAAAGCTCTCAGCCAATCGCTCAGCTACACAATAGTCTGAGGAAACTGATGGATCGTTGTCTGAGCTTTCGTTGTTGTTGAAATCAATAGGGTCGAAAGGAATGGAGACTTGGCCACAGGAACAAACTGTTAACAAGAGAATGGTTGTGAGAAGATTCTTCATGCTTACTCCGATGCTCGAGAGCACTGAAAGTTTGTTTTGGAATAACTCGACAAGTTGATAGAGGCAGTGCATTTAAGATCAAACTTTGTCGCTTCATTTATGAGGAAAACGGAGTTGCCTTGAATGGATTGTTTTAAAAACTGCCCATTCCAATCAAATGCAAGCTTTTTAACAAAAAGCTTGGCAATGGTGTCGGCTTCGGTCCAACTTAAATGATTTGATACGAGTCTTGCGTGCTGAAAAATTCGAGTCATTAGGTCGCTCTTTTCTTCGTAGCTCATGTTTGTTCCTATAGCTTTCTTGAGATCATTCATTGAGCTTTGGCTGAGGTCGGCTCGCAAATACTCAGGGAAGTGTAGGGATTTGAGATCAAACGAAATGCTGTATTCGCCTAAGGATCCAAATTCAAAGATTCCTTGCGCTACTTCGATGTCGTCCTTTGGGACTCGCAAAAAGAAGGTTTGAAATTCATGTGAGTCAGAGACTGTCATTCCTTGATTTACTGGCGGGATGTTGCCTCTTGGTAAATATTCACTTGCGCTATAAGGTTCGTAGTGAGCTCGTATATTGGAAACAAAAGGAGAAAATTCTGAGACGAAATATGTTTTGTTTGATTTGTCCTGAACCAGTGATTCTAGAAATTCGCTCTGGTGCTTGTTGGGGCGATTCCAAATGATGAGTCTGCATGGAATGGTCGGCGATGCGAGGCTTGCTTCGCCACATTTTAGTTCAGGCTCAAAGAAAAATGGCAACACCCATTTGCTATGCGCGACGTGTCCGAATACAAATGTATTGCTGGATTCGCCTCCGAGCATGGTTCGCGACTCGGGCCGTTGAGTGGAGCCGTCCAGGCTCTGCGCGTGCAGAACCTGGAAGCTAGAGGCTAGAGTTAGTATTGATAAGACTTTTAAAATTTTCATATTCATTCTCCCTTTTGGACGTTAGTTATTCGACGGCCATTCGAATTGAGATTTGGCTTTTTTTGAGAGTGGCAGCACTAGACTCCAGAATCGCAACATAACGGTTGTTTTCCTCGGAGTATTTGTAGTCTGTGCGTAGGCTCCATGGTTTGCCTCGACCTTCGATAGATCCGGTTGGAAGTTGTAGTTGACGTTTGAAGAGATTCGCTGTGATTTGTCTTACAACTTCATCCCAAGCGGCTTTGAGTTGGGCCTTAAACTCACTATCCGGAATGGTGTCATCTTGGTAGGACTCGATCTTGATGATTTTCTCACGGTGAAGTTTTTGAATCAAAGTATGAATGTCCACTTCCCAGAAGAATCCTTGCGCGTGAGCATTGGCTTCGAACCTACGAAAGACTTCGTTCATGTTGGCTTCAAACTTGAGTTTGTAGGCTGTGCTAACACCTTTGAATGCAACAGAAACCGTGCAGGCTAGTCCGCCATTTTCTAGGTGATACTCAATCTCGTTGATGTACTCTGGGTTGGTCGTGCGCAAAGACATTGGAACGACTTCAAGATAGCTCCCGATTTTTGAAGGGAAGAGCCATTGTGTTTGAGGATCATTGGCGTAGAAGTTCTGGCAGACGAGATCTTTGGTTTCTTCATAGGAGATGGGAACCAATTTCGATACAGGAACGCCTAGGTCTTTGGCGATTTTCTTCATCATCTTTTCTTCAACACGTGGTTGGCCGCGATAGACAACGCTAAGTGCATTGGCACTTCGGTATAGAGAACTTTTGTAGGAAGAGTCTCTGTCCCATGGATCTACTGAAATCGGAATGTACCAATAAACATCTTTCTTTTCATGGTCAGGAAAGAGCTTCACGGGCATTGAGCCGGTTTCTACGGGCTTATCGACCATTGGTAGAGCCACTGCGGAATTCGCACCTGCTAGTGCTGTGATGAGCATGATAGGGGTTAGTAGTTTAGTGATTTTCATGGGATTTCTCCTTTTTTGGCAATAGCGAAGCCACCGCTATTGCGAGTTTGTAAGCAAGTTCGACCACCGAATTTGCTTGACCTGAAAGGAGAGATTGTACAGTCTAGGGACTTAACAAGCTCTGACCTCGGGAACACGTTTTGGATTTGACCTGCAAGTTAAGGTCCAAAAAGTGAATCAGGTTGGGGCTTTTTTTTGTCTAAAATTTTTATTAATTTTGCTTGCGAGGCTCAGCGCCGTCACCACCAAAAGATATTGTGTGGGCTTTAACTCCGATTCCGCCACCGGATCCTATTCGTTCGCCAACTTTGCCTTCCATGTAACCGTTACCGCCGCCTGTGCCGTTGTTCTTGTCGATCCCGTCGAGATCGTTGTCGCCGGCAAATGCTGCTGATGAAAATATGAACATGAATAATAGAAGTTTTTTCATTTTGACTTCCTCCGTTGAAGTCCTAAGTAGGCTCCAGAAAAATTGAAGTCAATTAAAAAATTATCAGTAAACTATTAGTTGATTTTGGGTTTCGTTTTCGGGTATAGAGGGCCCATGATCATACAAGAATTCTGTGAAATGGTTAAAAGTTCTAGAGCCAAAAATTACGACAATGCTAAGATGTTTTGGCGAGAAAAATCAATTAGTTGTACCTATGCCTACTACTCCAAAGTAGAGAAGAATACGGTGCCTGAAATATCGATCGCCTTGGAGCTTATTGATAAACTGGGACTTAATCGGCGTAAGGCTCTTTATGCATGGGTTAGGGATCAAATGCCGAACAATGAGCTTAAAGCAGAGTTTAGTGAGATTGATGATCGGCCAAGATTTTCGGCCGAGCAAAGAAGCGATCAGTCCTGTGTCGTGAATCGAATGCAAACAAAATTGTTGATCAAAAATCCTGTCTATTGGGAAATACTTTTGTATTTTAGTACGGCAACCAGCAAGTTTGTTCCGACGGTAGCTACGGTCTCAAAAGAATTTAATATGACACAGTCCCAAACAAAAAAAATGTTAGAGGAGCTCTATGACTATGCACTTCTGGATAAGAACTCAGATGGGCAGTATGAAAGTAAAAAGTGGATGTTCATTCCTTATGAAGACGAATTCAAGCCTCTGAGGGATCTTAATTTTCGTAGGGCCGTTGGTCAGTTTGCTAAGGCCGATCCGGACTATCAGTTTCGAACGACAATAACTTGTTGTTTGCTCCCTAGACATCAAAGGATCATTGAATCAAAATTTATATCACTTTCGAATGAGTTGATAGATTTGGCTCAGACGGAGGATACAAAAGATACAATTCCGTTTACTGTGGGGATCTATTCTTCTCCTCGCATTTTTGGAAACGATTAGGGCCGAACGGGGGACTGAGTGAGGAAGCTATATCTATTTCATTTTTTGGTTTCTTTGGTCGGGGCAGCGTTCTGGAGTTGTTGGGCCGCTACTTTTGCGATTCATGGAGAGACTTTAGAAAATATGGCGTTGATTGTGGCGGGTATCTATATCGCTCAAGCCATCTTTGAAATTCCTACTGGATTTACGGCTGATATTTATGGGCGCAAGAGAGTCTCGATTGTTGGCTTTGCCTTGATGGGTGTGGGTTTTTTGCTTGTTGGTTTGGTGCCTTCGGTCTTGGGTGCTTTTGTTGGATTTTTTGTTGCGGGATTTGGTCTGACTCTGATGTCTGGTGCTGTCAACGCATGGCTTTTTGGTCTGGCACGCGATCTAGACGAAGGGGGGCTGGTCGGGCAGGGCGCTTCGCAGAATTATTTTATGAATACGAATCTTGTGGCTCGCTTGGCAACGATTGCTGGAGCCTTCGGAGGAATTCAAATTCTGGAATACTATCCCGAATCTTTCTGGAAGATTTTTGGAGTGATCACCTTGGTGTTTGCGGCGTACGGAGTGTTGTTGGAGCGATCAACGACAGATCGGTCGAGTCCTGAAGAAAGGGCGGAGTTTCGTTTTGCTTCATTGCTGGAGTATGTGAAGCAACCGGTTCTATTTCTCACTGTGCTTTCTATCGTGTTGTTTGGGCTTGAGACTGGTATCAGGTCGCTCGTAGCTCAGCCTTATGTGTTGAAAATCGGCTCAGGAGAGTTGATTTATTTGGCCTACATGCAAGTTGTGTTTGCGTTGCTTCGAATGGCGGGAATCTTGCTATTTAAGAAGTTGTCTTTTTTTCGAAGCGCCAACAATCAAAGGCTGGCCATGGTTGCCTCGTTATTGATTTTCGGATTGGCGGAGATTCTAAATTCTCAGATCAGAGATTTTTGGGTATTTATTTCGATCTATGGTGTTGCTGTGATGACTTTGGGGTGGCACTTTCCTTTGCGTGATGACTTCATCAATTCCATCATTCCCGAAAAGCTTCGAGCGACTTTGTTATCGGTGGATGCGAGTGCGTATAATTTTGCTTCGGCCTTCGTGTTGATTCTGCTTAGTCAGAGGATAGGCGACGAGCAGTTGTTCTCGCTCTGGATCTTCGGTGGCATGGCGGCGATTGCTTCTGGGCTTGTGCTTTTGAGTGCTACGAGATTTCGTGCGAGTTCATCGCTTTAAATGGTGATCCAGTAGCGCTTTTTGGCTGGGACGCTGTTGTCTTCCATGGGGCGGATATCCTCTAGGATTCCGCCATTGGCTTCGATGACTTTGGCGGAGGCGATGTTGTTTTCGTCGCAGGTGACGAGGACTTTTTTGAGTCCGCGGTTTTTGAGATAGGCAACGGCGTGCTTCAGGATTTCGGAGGCGTAGCTGTTTCGTCTGTGTGATGGGGGGACCCCGTAGCCGATATGGCCGCCGACATTTAGTAGAAACTCATTGAGCTCATGGCGGATGTTGGCTCGTGCGACGATGTCACCGTCTTTGAATGCAAAGAGCACCGCGCAGGGCACATAGCCTTCTGGGAGGTTGATGCCTTCTTCTTCGTTAGCGAGGTGCTGGATGTATTGGGCGAAGCTTTGTCCGTCGGTGGGGGACGACCACGTGAAGCCGCTGGAATGATCCCAGTCGTTCATGGCTTTTGTGAAAGCTGTTTCGTCTTGGATTTGTAGTTTGCGGA
>CAZXHL010000128.1:0-7357 GCA_964640545.1 uncultured Bacteriovorax sp.
TGGAGCCGGAGGCTAGGTAAACGAGCTTAGGCGAGTTGACCATATGGTGGACCTGCCGTGTTCAGAATAGTTCCAACAACTTAGGTCCATAGCTTGGCTACCATAGCCAAGCTACCTTAAGGACCATTGTAACTCTCTTAATGCCGAAACTCAAACATGCTGACTACATTTTCCATGATGCCTTGATCTGTTGGGATAAATCCTAGACCTTCTGTCGCCCCTCGCTCATCAATACCCGCAAGCCTTACATACCTTTCCATGGTCTTTAATTCCTTCCAGCCACAGATTTTCATAATCGTAGCCGAGGGAACACCACGGGAGATAAGGTGCGTGGCAAAGCAAGCTCTGAGCGTATGGAACTTAATGGACGGAATGCCGATCTCTCGGCAAAAAGTCCGAAGGACTTGGGCCTGCTGGCCGATATCCCACTCCCAGAATCTGGGAAGCAGGTAGTGACCAAATTCATCCTTACCGAAATCATGCCCCTTTAGACTTATCAGTAGTCCGTATAGCTCGCTCGAAACGGGAATATTTCTCCAATACCTCGCTTTGAGCGGGCCATATTTATTGAGTCGGGCGTTCCATGATCTTTGAAGTCGAATCGTTCCAAAGTGCCTTCGCTCGGGACTGAGCGCCATTTGCTTTGAAACTTCGTCTTCTTTTATCAAGTCAGCATCTTCAAGTCTAAGACCGTGAACTTCGCCGCTTCGACATCCTGTGAGCACCGTCAGTGCCCAGATATGATACCAAGGGTGTTTTCTAATCTTTGCCTCAAAGAGAAGTTTTTGAATCTGTTCGATGGAAAGAATTTCTGGAATTTTTTCCTGAGCATTTACTCCAGCATCCAATCCCTTAACGGGGGATTGGACAACCCCTACAACAAGACGCTCTTCAATAGCCCAGTTGTAAACGACATTGATTGTCGTCTTAAGCTTTTTACAAAACTTTTGGGTTTTTTCCAGTTCTTCAGCTCGAACAAAAATTTCTCTAGCATCGGCTCGATTCAAATCACTCGCATTGCGATCAAGCCAAGGTCCCGTCCAGTTGCGTAGCATTTGGGCGTTGTCCTTGACTGTTGATTCCGCATAACGAGCCGACGGATAGAGCAAGTAAAAACTTTCCCATCTGTCGATGATCTCTCGCCAAGTGCAGCCCTGAAGTTCGAGCTTGGCAATTTCTGCTGAAATTTCCATAAGCTGTTTTCGTTCATCACGTTCTGCGTCTTTTCGACTGGAAAACCCAGAACCTCGCCTTTGCAGGCGGATTCTGGGATTGATGCGACTTCGTTTTTGAACATAGTAGCGCCACAATGCGCGACCATTTTCTTCGTATTCTTGTATTGCCATATCGCCTCCTTACTTAACTTTTGTAGTTGTGTAGGTGGCGCCTGATTCGATCAAGAAATCGAGTTCGCGCTTTCTAAAATAAAGCCGACCTCCAAACTTCCTTCGTCTGATAAGACCACGCGAAACCATCTTATGAATGGGATTCGTGTTGGGGCTTCCATCAGAAAAGAATTTGCGAAGATAAATGGCAGTTTCTTCAGTTGTTAACCACTCCGAATTGTCAAAAAACATGGAATCCCTATTGTTTGAGGATTCGCGATCTACGGGAAAAGATAGCAATGCTTTGCTATCTTTTCCATCTTTATAAGCGTGATGACTCATGGCGCACCTCGCCGTGTTAGCTCATCAAACTCACGGCAGTTTCCAATCTCTGTGTTTCCGAGTCGAAGACAGATGGGTCGATGTGAGCCTTCGGCCCCCCTTGCACCTCTCGGTCCTTGATGCCCTTTGGGACCTTGAGGTCCGTTGGCGGCATGACCGCAAACTCTGTTGCCGTGACCAGCATCACCGCCCGGACCTCCTTCGCCTCCGTCTCCTCCCACGCCGCCAAGACCACCAAGCCCAACGATTTCCTCATAGGTCACTCGAAAATTTTGTGGAGAGGCGACATCTATCAGGGCTGCCGCAGTGTTGCCCCCAGCGGCACCATCTTCGCCAGCTCCTCCCGCCTGTCCCCGATGGCCCTGGCCTCCGTTACCTGCATGACGTTTGCAATAAGTTTCCCAACGGCATCTAGGTTCGGGAT
Source organism: uncultured Bacteriovorax sp. (assembly GCA_964640545.1). GTDB lineage: Bacteria > Bdellovibrionota > UBA2428 > UBA2428 > UBA2428 > JBGSZX01. The sequence continues at coordinate 2,092 of CAZXHL010000128.1, forward strand.
CTGGTCTGAGCAATGCGAGAGGCGAATCTAAAGAAAGCCAATGATCACATCTTTGTCCTGTTTCAGCATTTTGACCGCGTGCGCCCTTTGCGCCAGTGGCCCCCTTAGAACCATCTCTTCCCTTGGCACCGTTCTGACCACGGGAAATGATGTGAAGCGATCCTTGAGCATTCTCTGCGATGATTCGGAGAACTCCTTCCGATTTGGCGGGTTCACCGTGGGGAGCAGTCTTTGGCCTAGGTGTAGTATCAATTACACCTTCTTTTGAAACTAAGTGCTTAATGCGAAGGGTGACATCGTGGCCTTCGGTTTTGATGATGGCTCCCTCGTGTAAGACGAGCTTTTCGATGTGAGCCATGTTCTGTGAAATGACCAGCTCATCGCTGACCTCCATGACTGTGATGTGCTGGGTTCGAATGTTCGAATCACCGCTATCCGCTGGATCGTAAGCACAAGCTCCACATCCCAATGCCAGCACCGCCCAAACTCCCAATCCTCGTTTTGTTAATTGCTGATTGTTTTGTGTGCTGTTGTGTTTGGCGTTTTGTGTTTTGTTCTTCTTTTCTTTTTTATTATTATTACTATTTATACTTTTATTTTTTTTATAGGACCCGTAGTAGTTACTAGCTAATCCTGACCCCTCTATCGTTCCATTTATGGACTTCATACTTGTATGTAGAGAGAGAGGGGTCAGGGTTGGCGTTTTGGAACTACGGAGGGTCCGACCGTTTGGTTTTTGTTTTAATTCTGAAGAGTTGAGGTGATTGAGTTGTGATATGTTTTTCATGCGCGAGTGTCCTCTCTGTTCGTGTATGATTTCCATTCTTGTCCACGATTCTGCTTCGTGGTTCGGCGTAGAAAATCAAACCAGTTGTAGACGGAGAGCTTACGATCTCCGAAGTTTAGGTTGCGGGTAAAGATGTCGATGCCATACTTGGGAAGGTGAGATGTTGAAAAAAAGCAATCTTCCAGCCCACGAAGTTGGAGCGCTTTGACGGCTGCTTTGGTCTTAAAGTATTGCTGATATTCTTTTTCTAGTGAGATGGTTGGCAGCAGGTAGAGCACTCCGTCGAGTCCTGTTCTCTCGGCGTAGTCCCGAAGTTTGATCTTCACACGTGAGTGTTTTTTGCGATACCTCTCTAGCTCAATAGCCACCCAGCGGAAGGCCGTTTGGTTAAGCCCAAGGTTCGCATTGTGGGCTGGAATGCCCACGATTAGATCTGGAAAAAATTCTTCAGCGCCCAATGTTCTTGGAAAAACGAGTTGGGGCACTTCGCTTTTAGCAAGCTGCCAATCTCGAATTGTAATGGCCCCTGTAAACTTGGACTCAATCTCAAACTGGATTCGAGCCAGTGTATCTTCGTGATCCAAGTGAGCGTACCTCATGTAAGGGTTGCCAATTTCTTCTTCTGGAATGTCTAAAAGTGTCGAAAGCTTCTTCTTGGCATTCTTTGCCTGCGACAGATAGAAGTAAGGAGCAGGGTTGCCTGCTATCTGTGCGGTGCTTTTGACCAAGAGTTCTTTTTTTGCGAGATGGTTTGCGACTCGTCTTAAATATCTCTCGGACTTATTTCCCATGATTTTGTACAGAGTGCTGGTTGAGATAACTCCGTACTTTTGCATCAGTTTAAGGATTTGAACTCCGCAGGACATGGATAAGGCATCACGTTTCATTGTGGCTCTCCTCCCTTTTTGCGCTTACTTTTTGCTTTTTAGAACGAATCTCGGAACGAACTTTTAGGAGTGCTTCCACGAGGATCGCATCTTCCTGCTTAAGTTCTTGGTAGACGTTCTGCATGAGTTTCGTGGTATGAATGCTCTTCTTTTGAAGGTCAGCAATGTTGTATTTGGCGTTCAGAACGGCGAAGTTCACACAATCAGACATGTTCACGCTTCCATCTTCAAAGTTCTGATTGGCCTCCTTGAGGATCTTTTGAAGGTGGCCGTAAGCATCTGAATCGAACGTGATTTGTGCTTTTGTTTGTTCTTTGTCTTTCTTCATTGGTCACCTCCGAGCTTGGATGTTGAGTTCTGAAGGAAGGGAGACGGCGAGAAGGGATTGGGAGGCAAGTCTCCGAAATGAAGTCTTTCGTCATTTTGAAGACGAAGACTTTGCATTCTTTTATCAGCCTCATTGTGGAGCAGATAAGAGACGAGAAGCCCGACGCCTAGTCCGATGCCAGCTCCCATTATGGTATTTCTGTTTTTGATTTGGTTTTTCGGCCCTGCGTACACGGCGGAACCCGTATAGCCACCGATGGCGACGCCGCCCGCTCCCCCAAGGATGAGGGATCGGGACTTTGTCGCACAATTCGTGAGGAGGGCAGAAAGTAGGATGATTGAATAGATTTTCATGACATTTTCCTTTCTGGTTGAGTTGCTTGAATGAGATGTTTTTCTTTGTTGAGTTTGGGAAACGTAAGGCGAAAAACATTGGCCCCGCTTCCTTTGTGGTTCATCCCGTGGGCAATAAAAACGTATCCTTGTCCTGTAGGTAGCTTCTTTATATCCGACGGATTGACTTGGAAGGCCTGCACTTCTCGAAGTGATCCCACATCCGAAACGGTGTGGTCTTCGCTGTCGCCTTCCATCTTGTGAGTGAACTTGGTGTCGTCCTTAGTCCCAAAACATTTGGCAAGGAATTCGGTCGTTCCTGGGTCGTAGGTTCTCATCACAATTCGAGTTGATGAATTATCTACGATCTCGCTTATGAATTCGGGACCATGCTTTTGCACATTTCCCATGCTTTGATGGCTGAAATGCAAGGCAAAGCCAGCAGAACGAGCCTTTGAAATTACGTCAATGAAGGGAGCGCACACAAAGCTCGCAAATTCGTCGAGGAAAACAGGGCAAAAGTGTGCCTTGTTGCCGTTCCTCTGAGCATGAGCTGCACAGTTGGCAAGTTCGTTGATTATGAGCTTTGAGATGACTGCGACGCTCTCAGAGTCGAGCATCGACTGAAGTCTGAAGTAGATTATCTTTTTGTTTTGGATGTCGCTGCCGACACTGATGGTTGGCTGATTTTCCGCTGGAGAGAGAAGATTTTTCATCGGTCCACTTGCGAGCTGGTCGATTTGATCGACAAGACCAGACAATTCTTCAAATTCCTTTGAGCTTAGGAAGGGTCTTTCATCATCGGAGCCTTTAACGGCTTGATTGAGTTTTTCAACTTTTTCAAGGGCACATGAAAAGTCAAAGAGCGTGGGGTTCTTTCCATCTTTACTGTGACGAGCTTCAAAGAAGCGTTTAATGACCCGACGAGCTTTTGTTTTGTAATACTCTTCACTCCAAGTAAGGCTATTGAAAAGCCTCTGCCCCGCCTCGGTCGGGGAACCTGCTTGCATGGGGTTATAGCTATACGGAGTATTCTCATCGCCAAGATCGAAGATTTTGAGTTTATCTCCCAAATTTCGAACTTGGAGATACTTTAGGAAGTCATCGTCACCCTTGGCATCGAGAATGACGATGGGATGACCGTGCTCGATGTCCTGTCCGATAAGATTTAGGATCGTGCTCTCGGTCTTTCCTGAGCCAGTTGCTCCAATGATATGGACGTGCCGTGATCTAATGGAATCAGGGAGGAAAATGTCATTTTGGAGTTCTTCATCCGAACCAAGAAAGCAGCTCGTGGCAGATGGGTCCTTCAAGATCGAAGGAACAAGTTCCTGAGCGGTTTTAAGTTCTTTCTGCTTTTTTGCAAAGCTTGAGAAGAATTGTAGGTAGATCAATCCTCCGAGAGAGCAAATCAGGAGAACGATCATCACTGCTGAAATTTGGATCAGAGTCTTTTCACCTTGAGTGAGAGGTTCCCAATAGTTCGTATAGGCTCCAAAGGCTAAGATACATACAAGGCCAAAGATCATGAAATCTGAGGCAACTTGAGGGTTAGAATTAGGTTTCTTTTCGTCTGTTTTTTCGGTTTTCATTTTGATCCTCCAAAAATGGATTGAGTAAGTTGAACGTAGAATTCGGCTCCAGCTTGAAGTGTGAGAACTGAAGCTCGATTGTTGATTGTCCCTAGATCGGACCCGCCTTCTTCTTGCAGACCTTTAACGAGGGCGCGTGCAAGAAGCCCTGCAAGGCCATGTGCTTCAAAATGTGCATCATTGGGCTTTGATCCGAGCAGGTTTGAGCCGCCTCTAAAAAGAGACCGATTCATGAGATTCTCAGCCTTGGCTGCTTTGATACCTAGCGTGCCATCGAGGGAGAGGGCCTGTCCCTCAAACTCGAAGGGAGCTTGGCTTGGGTGTTTGGGCTTTAAGGTCGTGAACGACATTTTGATGCGCGAAACTGTGCCATCGCCTGATGCAGTGCCGATCAGGGTGGCTCCGAAGTATTTGATCCCAAGCGTATGGTCGATGATTTGAGCAAACGCAGGAACAGATTCGTATGTTTCGAGTGAGTTCTGTAGACGAACTCTGACTAGGGTTCCCTCATGGGCAACGAGTGTTCCCTTGGTTTCTTTTGGGCCAAGTCCATTTCCTGCAAACGATAGGACAAGAAGGCCCTCCTGCACTGGACCAGTCGAAAGTGACCCTTGTTCTTCCTCCTGAAATTCGTCAGATTGAGGGTTTTTGCTGTCTGAGATGAACAGCGTTCTTGTAAAAAGTCCCAGCAAGAACGCCAGTGCAATGATTCCCGTGCAAATGAGAACATCACGTCCAAAGTATTGAAGAACGAATGTGGGCTTCACTGAAATTGAGAGTTGTTTTTTAAACCAACGACTTTTTACGTTAGTGTCGAACCATTCACGGAATGTCATTTTGTCACCTCCTTAGGGATTTCGATTGATAGGATCTTATTTGAGTAGGGAATCGTAAGAGTGACTTTTGCTCCGCTAGAAATATTGGGACGCTTGAATTCAAAACGAGCCTTAACGTCGGCAGACGGTGCTAGCTCGTTTCTTTCTGCCCACAATTTCGATAGCTTTACTTTCTTGTTGTTTGAAAGCAGAGATACTTCTCCCCATTTTGTAGTCATGCTGGAAGAACTAAGATTTCGCAGGCTCGCTTCGATGTTCAGGTAGTCTCTTTTATTGTTGCTCCAGTAGACTTTGCTAACATTCACTGCGAGCGAAGAGTCTTTCGCGTTAATCGAAGCTTGTGTAACGGTTCGAGTCTTTGCCTTTAGAGTAGGCTTCATGACCACTTTTTCTTGTTCACACTCAAATTCTTTGATCGAAGGAAGAATGGAGCTGGTCACGAGCTGGAAATTTGAGATTTCTCCAGACTTGTATAGAACAAGTAGCTCGGTTTTTGCGCCTTAT
>CAZXHL010000129.1:0-7245 GCA_964640545.1 uncultured Bacteriovorax sp.
CCACCTAAGTCCATTTGTTAGAGTTAAGTATTTGATATTTTAGAGTCTATTTCTTGGCTTCTTTGGCCTTAATGCTCTGGATCTGCCTGTTTGGAGAGCTTCCAATCGACCTCGACTCAACACTTGTAAAGGCGCTGAAGAGTTCTTCAAATAATCCCAGCTCACGGAAACGATGTTGATCTCCGTGGGCGAAGATCAATTCAAACAACAGGCGATTCTGAAAGTAGGCGAGTTTGCGTTTGAGAAGATCCTCTTGAGCAGATCCAACTCCGTCATCGAGTTGCTTTTGGATGGCATCAATAGATGATCTTCTCAGAGCTTCACCTTCTTTGACTAAGGCTTCCAAATGCAATGTTCGTTTTTTGCGGAGGCTGGAGCTTATGGCCGGGTTCAATTTTTCTTGGAAGAAAATCTCTCGAATTGCCTCAATGCGCGGGTAGGACAATCGGTTGATGTATCCATAGTCTCCCGGTTTTCTCGGTGGTAGTTCGAGCCCCTTGTTAAGAAGGGAATCGATTTCAACTTCCGCTTTAAGTTCAGCGTCGAGAGAGCGTTTTTCTCCTAGGTATTTATTCTCGGGGAGGTTGATTCGCTCGTTGGCAGCTTTTGAGGCTGCTAGATCGCTCATTCCACTAGCTTTTGCTTCTGCTTTAAATTCTTTCCACTGTCTAAAGTGCTCAAGCTCATGTGAAAGAGCTGCAAGTGAGTGACCTTGAGTGAAGTCTATTCCGATGATGGGCTGTCCTGTCGCACTCATTCTAAAATAAGGGCTTGGTGCATCTTCCAGCCACTCTCTTGCCCCTGCAAGGCGATGGCGTATCGCTCTGAGCTCGCCACCTGCTTCGCTAATTTCTTCAATAGCATCTTGTACGAAGTCGTCAGACGAGGATCGATAAACACCTACTTCAAACTTGTCTAGCTGAGTGCCGTTCAGGTGAGACTGCCGAATTTTTTTAGATCTAGAAAAGGCATTTAACTTTACCGTTGAGTCTGCAAGATCGCGACTTGCAGGTTGGCCGAGGGTCGGTCCTTTAGAAATATTGAAAGTCCTTGACGACCGGAAGCCGGCGATGAAATGCTCAGTTCCATCTTTGTAGCTTGAGTCTTGCGTTTCTAAGATGTTTTTGAGTCTCTTCATCCTCGCCGTAAAATCAGCGACAGTAAGTTTGCCTTCTTGAAACAGGCGCATATCAGAAATGAAATGCGAATGTTCTGTTCCGATCGCGTCGATGAGAGATCGATGGCCTGCAATCAAAGAGTCCATCAGGTAAGAGCTGCGAAGGACCGTTCCTTGTCTGCTGTCTAGGTGATCAAGTGCGATTGAAAAGTTGCGAGTGTATTCGCTGATGTTCCCCATGACAGAGCTGGGCATGGGGAGCTTCGGGCTATTTTTTGTCGGCAAGGGAAGAACGCTTTCACCTTTTCTGAGGCTACGGCCTGCGCTAGCCGCCTTCTTATCAAGCACGACATTGATCCCGTAGCCGGCTCCTTGTGAGGTGTTTGTGGATCCGCTACCTGGATTGGCAACACGCAGAAGAAATGATTGATTGCCCGCACGAACGTTGCCTTTTGAATCTTGAAAAACAAACAAGCGCAAGTCATTGGCAAGAGTTCCAAAACGCCAAGCACCTCGGGTGTCTTTTTCTGCAGATGGAAGTAGGAGAGGCTCTGCAAATTCTTGAATGCTGAGCCTGTAAGCTCCCGACTCCACATCTTTTCTGACTTTCTCAACGACGTCTAAACGCTCTTCTTTACTGAGGATTGGCATGATGTCGATTCCTGCTCCCCCAGATCCATCTGGAGCTTTGACGACGTAGAGCTCAGGATTTTTGAAAAAGTTTTGATACTCATCTTTGCTGAGTGCAGGGACATCAAGCGATGGGGCCGGCGGGGAGCCAGGCGCATTTCCATCATCCCATTTTGATTTCCACTGGTTGAGTTCTTCGATGTAACGTTTCTGCGCTCCCAATACCATTTCCCTTCTCTGCGGCGTCAGGCCGCTGAGATCAGCAGCTCGTAACGTCCCGGGAGGTGAGGCAATGATTTGTCCTGGCTCTGCAAATTTGGGAGCTAAATATTTTGAGGCGTATTCAAAAAGTCGTTTGTCGTCAACGACTCGGCCACCGAGTCCGCTGAAGTAAAGCTTTCGATTTTTAATGGCATCCGCAAAACTTCCACGGGGGCCATCCGGACGTGACGGGTCTTGGCCGATCTTGTCCCAAGCCTCCGCTAGCAGCGGCTTGCCATCTTCGTCTGTGAAAACACCGATCTTGTTTCCTTTGCCATCGAATTTGAATTGGTAGGCGACACCAGCTTCGAGATCCATTCCCCACTTTCGTCCAAGTTCGGGGTTGTTCTCGAGGTCAGGAATCTTCCAAGCAATCCCTTTCTCGGAATCTTGAAGGAAGAAGCTTTCTTCCACGCGTCCATAGATTCCTGTGACGACGGGATCGTTTTTTCCATTGGTCAAAGTGTTGAGCCTTACAACTCCGCTTGCATCGATGTAAAGATCGCTAGCTTGCACGAGTGGCATGTTTGAGAAATGCGCGATACTCGCTACGTCGGGGTGAGCACCGTTATAGACGCCGGGGCCAATGACGACCGAAATGCCATCGTCGCGTTTGGTCCAAGCTTTGGCGTTGTCTTCCATCGTCTCTCTCAAAATATCAAAAGTATCATCCTTCTTTAGATAGCCACGCATTTTTTCATAAAGCTCAGGCTGTTCTTTGCGAATCAGTTCTAACAATTGAATGTTGTTGCTAAGCCCACTAGGTGTGCCGCTGTTAAATTCGAAGAATTTACCGAGAACTTCGTTGATTTTTCCGAGTGCCGCATCGAATCCCACAACCGAGAAGAAGGGGTATTCTTTCATGTCGGGATGCACGAGTTCTTTTTCGTAGTAGATAGAATTTTTGATGATATCGATGACTTGTTGTTGCTCTCTTTCGGGGAGAGCTTCGATGCCTAAACTTTTTGCGCTTAGTTCCTTGCTTGAAAAAATATTCTGACTGAGTTCACGAATAGAGCGCATGATCGGAGCCGTGCTCTGGACGAGTTCGTCATAATATTCCTGGCTCATGGTCATGGGCATGCCTCGAACTGAGACTTTAAAGATCTGATCGTAGTTGCCTGTTTTTTTGTTCTTCACGGAGAAAGACATTTCTCTACGTGCAAGTTCTTCTTGGAGCTGGGCATCCATCTTCCCTTGGGCGTCGGGATCCCTGCGAAGCATGTGTTCAACGATGTCGGGGAATTCGCTATCGGTATAGGCATTGTGGCCGGGTAGTTCGATACGGCCTGAGGAAGAATCCAATCTCAAGAGTTCGGGGGAGAAAATTCGACCGTGAAGTAGCAAAAGCTCTTGATGGCAGGTGATGGGGGCAGCCATCGACGAAATGGAAAGAGCGGCCACAATCCATAGTGCCATCGAACTTAGCTTCATCAGCGGCGCAGTTGCTCGAGTAGGTTTCAATTTGCGAAAAGATGCCATTAGGCTCTTATCGGGTGGGGAGGTCGAAAAATTTAGCTTTAATAGACTGAAATTACAGAGATTTCTCGAACACCCTTTGGGGTCTGAAACTCCAGGTCTTCTCCAGCGGACGCCTCAACCAAGCTTCGCCCCAGTCCTGATGTTAGCGAGAGAGTACGAATGGTCTGATCCCCATAGCTGATTTCATAGCCACCAACACTTTCAGTCATGTAGAAACATTGGATGTCTTCGTTCTCTTCTATTTCAACGAGGGCGCCGACGCCGACTTGAGATTGCTCGCGAGTTTCTAAGTTCTCAATCTCTTGCCTAGCCAGAGTGATTTCTTCTTTGCGACGAGCTAGCGATCCGGCAAGGTAGCTGGCTTCGATGGCTCTTGTGTCGTATTTGGCCTCTTGTTTGGCTTCTCCTGAAATGGCATCTTCGCGAGCCTTGTCGGCGATGGCTTGGTATTTCTGTTCTTCGTCTGTGAGCCGTTTTACAAACAGGGTTTTTATCTGATTCTTGTCCATGGCTTTCGCTTCCATAGCCTATTCTGGTCGAGTGAGTTTCACGAATAGAAACTGAGGGTTTGTTTTGAGATGCTTCCAGCGACTCTCATCGATTTGTTCAATTTTTTGAGACGGAGTTCCACTTTCGGAAAGGTAGCTAAGTTGGAATCCAACGGCTAGCGCGGGATTGAGTAGTTTCTCGAGAGGGCGTCTATAGAAAGTCACTTCTGTTTCTTTGCCAACGGTATTCCAGCTTTGGGTCAGTTTCTCTTGCTCAAAATAGTTTTTGTTCACACTGTGTGTCCAGTCAACGAAAGGGTGGTGTGTGGAGAAAACAAAGTGAGACCCCGGTTTGAGTAGACGATACATTTCTGTATAAAAAAGCTTCAATTTTTCAATGTAATGAATAGTCACCGGACAAACGATAAGATCAAAACTCTGACTTTTTTCTTGAACAAGCGGAGTGGTTAGGTCGTGCACATAGCAATCGACCTTTGCGCCTAATGTCTTTCTTACAATATCAACCATCGCTTCTGACAGGTCGACAGCAGTCACATCAGCACCTTTTCTTAAAAACTCGGACGTATAAGCTCCTGGGCCACAGCCTGCATCGAGTATTTTAAGTCCCTTTAAATTTTCAGGCAGAAGGGCCTGAGTAGAGGGTCTTTCAAATAAGGCATTGTAAACATTGTCTTGAATGGCTTTTGCGTATTCTAAGGCGTGCGATGAATAGAGTTCAGATCCCGTTTGTACCATTCTCTATTCATAGCACGAAGCGCTTTATGGGAAAATCACATCAAAAAAGATTATGAAGGTTGAGGGCCTTGGCATCAATACTCACACCTTCGAGGCTACTCCAGGGAGTGGCTTTTTCGAGGATTGTTCTCTTGATGGCTTTTGCATCCCAGTCCGGATGATAGGACCAAAGCAATGTTACTGCTCCAGTTACGTGGGGGGCTGCCATTGATGTTCCTGATTTATAGGCGTAGCCGCCGGGAACCGTAGAGTAAATTCCTGAACCGGGTGCTGCTAGGTGAACAACTTTGGCACCATAATTTGAAAAACCAGATCGTTTTCCTTTGTTGTCATGGGAGGCGACAATGATTGAATTTTCAAGATCATACATCGCCGGATAGAACTGAGCGCCTTCTTTCCCGTAGTCTAAATGAGAACTGTCGTTTCCAGCAGCGAAGACATTGATGACTCCGGCTCTATCCAGAGCTTCGAAAGCGTCTGAAAGTAGTTCGGAAAAGTTGCTTCCACCCCAGCTATGATTGATGACTTTGATTTGCTCAGCGTGTTGATGAAACCAATCGAGTCCTCGTATGATTGTGGCAAGATCTGTACGGCCTGAAGCATTGAAAATTCGGACTGAAGCTAATTTTACGCGCCAATTGATTCCACTGACTCCAATTTGGTTATTCCCAGTAGCACCTATAGTTCCACTGACGTGGGTTCCGTGGCTATGCCCATCGTAAACATCATGATTATTGTCGAATGCATTGTAGCCAAAAGTTTGTGATCCGTCCTCTTGGGTTTCTGTCCAAAGGTTGCTTCGAAGGTCTTCATGATTGTAGTCAATACCAGAATCCATAACTCCGGCGATCATTTCGGATGAACCTTGAGTGAAGTTCCAGGCTTGAGCCGTCGTAGAATCCTTCTTCTTTGTACCTTTGGAAGATTGAATGCTTTGCCCAAAGTTGAATAGCCCCCACAATTTGTTAAAGCTGGGGTCATTGGGGATGACAGGTTCTGGAGTGTAGTCACTTAGGTCATCTGGAATTTCGCTATCTACAGGTGGCTTTGATCCACCAACTAAATAATAACTATGGTTAGCTTCGATTCTTTGTGCGCCTAGAGTCGCCGCCAGAGACTTGAGTTCCAAAGTGCTCTGTTGATGAAGGGTCGGTGCTGTCTGTTCGAAAAGCACATACGTTTTTCCAAAAGCTTCAAAAGTCTTTATGGTTCTGATCGTAGTCAGTGAGGATATCTTTTGGGTATTGGGTTGGTGGGTAAAAGTTGCAAGGTATTCGGACGCCTTGACGGGCTGTGAAAAAATAAGTGTAAAAAGAACTAGAAACAGATTTTTAAAAAGTGATGTCATGGGGAACTCTTCGGTGATCTGATTCAAGGGCTGGAACTTTGGAGAGTCATAAGCATGACGCTTTTGGGCGATGCGCCTCATTCAAAAGTGCTTTAAAAGCAGGCTGATGAAGGCGCAATAAAAAGGCCCACCAAATTCCGGTGAGCCCTTTCCTCGTTCGTTTATTTTTCCACGATTTTCCCGCCGTTGATTTCACAATGGCGATCTTTAACGTCTTTTAGTTTGGCCCCACCCCAGTCCTCTAGAAGGCCGTCGTCTTGAGCGCTTGCATAGCACTTGCCACCTTCGTGGGTGTTGTTTTCCACAATCACCTTGGACTTCTTCGTTCTAGAGCGAATGGCTTGTTTGGTTTCGTAGAAGAAGTTGTCTCGAACTTCTACTCCCGTACCGTAGTTGGCCAGAACTGCACTCGTCGCATAAAAGAAGCTATTGTTATGAATGTTAGCCTTATTGGCGCTATTCATCTGGAGACATTTGTCATTACAGAACCAGAACTGTGAATTCTTAACAGTGACATTCTCTTTGAGTGTAATCGCATCTTCCTCAACGTCGCGCATGATAACATTATCAATGGTGTTGTTACGTGAAGTATGAATTCCATCCAATGCACATTCGATCTGGACGTTCTTCAAGGTTGCGCCTGATTTGAGATTGAACATCGGAGGCATGCCTTCTGATATCTCTTTGGGGGCAAAGCAGATATCTTTGTAGCTCTTGCCTTTCCAAGTTCCCTTGTAGGTATAGAGGCAACCTTTGCCATCAAAGGTTCCAGTCACGTTGATTGTGTTTTTGACTTCTTTGATGCAATCTGGCTTCGGTGGGAGCTTGTATTTCTTCACTGTAAATCCTTGGCCGGGTTTGTATTTGTAGTCTTTATAGGCTGGGTCCTTGCGTGGATCGTAGTTTGAGTCTGGAGGACTTGGATCACCCGGGGAGTCTCCTTCATCCTCATCAGCTCCTTTACTGTTGTAGGAAAGGTTGAGGACATTGCCTCCGATGACTCTCGCGGCGATTTTGTGCAGGCCGTTGCTTCGCAAATACTCATCTCCGGATCCGTTTTCTTGGAAGACGGTATACGGCGCACTTTTTTCAGAGCGTTTGCCTAGCGAGTTGTAGGAAAACTCTACGCTTGAAATATCTCCGCTCACCTTGGCTCTGATATT
>CAZXHL010000130.1:0-5979 GCA_964640545.1 uncultured Bacteriovorax sp.
TTCGAGCGAAGGTTGGCGGAGGCGCTAGAGCGTGTCTCAAGCTAGTCTTTCGCCTGGCGGTGCTGCGGGATCATCCGCATTAACGCCGCCTGCACCCAAAGTTCAGATCCTGCTCGCGAGTTTCAATGGCGCAGATTACATCGATGCTCAATTGCAAAGTTTGTTTCGCCAAACCCTCAAGCCTTATAGCGTGCTGGTTCGCGACGACAGATCCACCGATGGCACTCTTGCGATTCTCGATATATGGGAGAAGCGTGAGCCGTCGCTCACTGTCTATCGAGGCTCGACGAATGCCGGAGTGATCAATTCATTCTTTGAACTTCTAAAGCGTGCTGACGATTCGGCAGATTACATTGCTCTTTGCGACCAAGATGATGTGTGGCTTCCTCAGAAGCTTGCGAGGGCGACTGAAAAGTTGGGCAAGGATTTCAAGAGTGTGCCGGCCTTATTTTTCTCAAGGCTCCAATATGTCGACAAGGATCTCATACCCGTTGGGCAGAGCTTGATTCCCAGAGAACTCAGCCTTGAGAGCGCCCTTGTCGAAAACGTCGCCACGGGTTGCACCGTTGTGATCAATCAAGCCCTTCGGCAAATCTTGCTAGAGGAGCTGCCCACACGAAATTGCTTGATGCATGATTGGTGGCTTTATCTTCTTGCGCATGCTTTCGGTGAAGTGGTTTATGACCAGACTCCCACGGTTTTCTATCGCCAACACGGGGGCAATGTGGTGGGGGCGAGCGCGTCTTTCATGGAGACCTACAAAACAAAGGTCAAAAGATTCCGATCGCGCGGGCAAGGCGCAGCCCACATCGGCGATCAGGCTGAGGAATTTCTAAAATGCTATGGAGCGCAAATGTCTCCGATGAAGGCTACGAAGATCCGCCATCTACTCGCCGCACGAACGAGTTTCTTCGCCCGCCTCAAGCTCGCCATCACCATGCCCTACCGCCGCCAACGCTGGCTCGACACCCAGATCCTGCGCATACTAATCTTGCTGGGCAAGTTTTAATATAAAAACAGTGGTTTATCTCTATTTTAACTGTTAAAATAGTTTATTTATTGTATTTTTAGTCTATTAAAATAAACATTATTAATAATAAAAAGTCTGCTATAGTAGATATTATGAGGCCCCTAATCCAAAGACAAATTGATCAGCGCATTCTTGCTTTGCAGGAATCGGCACGTTCCATGAAGGGCGTAGATTCGTGGATAGGCTACTTCAGAAAAGCATTGGGGATGACCTTGTCTCAGCTAGCGGCGCGAATGGAACTTTCCTACACCGCTGCGAGGGAGCTAGAGCAGGGAGAAATGAGTGATCGGATCACATTGCGTTCACTAAAGAGAGCAGCCGGCGCTTTGAATTGCGAACTCGTCTACGCCTTTGTCCCAAGAAGCGGGCTTGATGAAATGAGAGAGAATCAAGCAAGGGCAAAGGCTCGCTCGATTTTAAAACGTGCAAGACTCCAAATGGAAATGGAAGATCAGGCCGTCTCAAGGGATGAGGAAGAGAAATTGTTTGAAGAGCTTGTCCAAAAAATCAAAGCTTCCAAAAAACTTTGGGAGCCTGTAGTTGATGGAGCGTCTGCGAATAGAGGGAGTGAAGGCGATGAAGTTTAAAGAAATCTACTTCAACAATCGTGCGGGACAAACCGTGCTCTCCGTGAATGAGAAAAAGGGGCTTAAGCTCGCCCATATATATAGTATTCATGAACTCAATGAAGCAGAACAAGCCAATATTCAAGACGGCTTGTGGGGGCTGGAAGAGAAGACTCCCGCAAATGTGCTCGATGAGAGTTTCTTTAGGAAGCTACACAAAATGTTATTTGCTCAGGTGTGGAAATGGGCGGGGGAATATCGTCAAAGCGAGAAAAACATTGGGATCGAGGCCTGGAAGGTGCCGACCGAAATCGCCAAGCTGATCGATGATACGCAATATTGGCTCGAGCACAAAAGCTATCCTAGAAATGAGCTACTAGCGCATTTTCATCACCGTCTTGTGAGCATTCATCCTTTTCCGAATGGGAATGGAAGGTTCTCTCGAATTCTGACAAACCTGCTTTGCCGTGAACAAGATTGGCAGGAGCCGAACTGGAAATCTAGCTTGCCCCCTGATGAAAGACGAAAAGTCTACATTGAGGCGTTGAGGAGCGCAGACCTTCGTGACTATGAAAAACTCTACAATTATTTTTTATGATGGTGAATGCGGGCTTTGCCACGCATCGGTCAAGTTCCTCATGGAGCGCGACGTTCATGATGAATTTCGCTTTGCGCCTCTACAGGGCAAGACAGCCCGCGAAAAGTTGGGGCCCGATGCTGCCACATCTTCGACAGTGGTGTTGTGGATGGATGCTTCGGCGCCGGATGCAGACGCGGACTCTGGCGTGAAGGAAGGCGGAGTCTATCGAAGATCAAAAGCCGCGATTGAGTCGCTCAAGAAACTCGACGTCGCCCCATGGTCACAGCTTGGTAGCGTGCTCAGCCTTTTCCCAAGGCCGCTCGCCGATCTGGGCTACA
Source organism: uncultured Bacteriovorax sp. (assembly GCA_964640545.1). GTDB lineage: Bacteria > Bdellovibrionota > UBA2428 > UBA2428 > UBA2428 > JBGSZX01. The sequence goes on from CAZXHL010000130.1 coordinate 2,515, forward strand.
ACACCATCGCAAAAATGCGCACCCACCTCTGGCCGAAGCCCAAGGGACTTTGCCCGCTGATGCCCCCCGATAAGGCGCATAAATTTTTGCCTTAGCCGGTATCCATGGACTCTTGCAGACTTTGCGAGTCTTAACTTTGTTCAGAGCACGACGGCGGTCGGGGTTGCCGAGTTTCCTTCGATCAATGGAGACGAGCTCTACTGGAAAAATGGAACGGGTGTACACAAATTGGACCTAAGCGCTCTGACAGGGTCTAATGACCCCGTTGATATTGACTCGACCTTGGTCTCTAGCAGCTCGGTGGTTTCCTACGATATCGTTGATGATTGCGTGAACTACGTCCAGCAAGATACGGCGACAGCTACAAGCACTTGGCTGAAGTGTCCCGGCGTTGCGGCAGAAAAGCTTGCCGAAAGAGATTTGAAAATCAGCAACATTATTTCCTTGAGCGCTGAAACGTAAGATTAAGTGCCCGGCCACTTCACCTGCCTCCGCGGGCAGAGCCCTCAGTTGATCGCCGAAGCCAGGTGCTCTTCCCTGTTCCGCGCACGCTTAGAAGAAAAAATGAATTATTCTAAGCACTTAACTAACTTGTGTGCATGAGCTCTACCCAAAAAATTGGAGTTGGGCTGGGCATATGCCATATTATATGGTATAATTATAGCCTATGGTCACTAAAGAAGCTCTCATTGCGTTTGATGCTTTCCTCGTGTCAAAAGCGGAATTGTTCGAGGCCACCGTAACTGGAGGCACAGCTTTAATTTTACTCGACGTTGTTTCAAGGCTGACGGAAGACCTAGACTTAATTGATCCCGATCTAGAAATTGGGAAGCGATTGCTTGCAATTGAATTCGCAGAACAGCATCCAGAATTCGAGTTGGATGTGGCGTGGATCAATGATGCTGCTTCGATATTCAAAAAGGATTTACCAAAAGGGTGGATGGATCGAAGAGTTGTGGCATTCGACGGTCAGGCGCTGAGGCTAATGACTCTTGGGAGAGATGATTTTCTGATCGCCAAAATGAAAAGTTATCTCAGCCGAGGAGCCGTTGATACTGGTGACTGCATTGCGTTGAAACCAAACAGAAAAGAGTTCGAAACAGCTGAAAGATATATTTATTCGCTTCTACCTCAAGACGAGATATCCGCGGCCAAAAGGGAATTCGATTTATTAGCAGCGGAAATGAAGCTTTCTAGGTAGTCGATGATGAGTCTGAATGCTGATCTCATAGCAATAGGCTTCCGCCTAGCGACAATAGAGAAAGTTGGCCGAGCAAGTACGGATTTAGATTTAGAAAGAACACTTGTAAATTGTGCTATCGAGATTGTTGAGCAAAACGATGCAAGGCTATTTGCGGTGGCCCTAAGCTGGCTCAATGTGCATGCGAGATATCTTCATCTCGATAAATTTTTAAAATACATCCAGTCTTTGCCCCTAGATAACTCTTCTAAATTTGTGCTTAAGGCTTTCGTTGTTTATGGAGCCGAGCTGAATCTTCCGAATTGGAAAAAGGCTATCTCCAAGTTGAGGTGCGATGGCCATTTTGCGTTTCGCGGGAGAAGAGCGGAGGATTTTGATACCTCCAAATTTAACGAGAGTTATGAGTCCTTTCGAGAAGTAGGTTTTTTCATCAACAAAAATTCTGTTCGCATAAGACCTTCCGATTGTCTTCCGCCTTCCTTGCTTGCGAAGAAAAATAAACAATATAAAAACCGAGTTCTCTTCGGGGCGAATTGGCGGGCCGATCTATTTACGCTGTATGATTCAGGGGTGCCAACAGCCTACGCCGCAGCGAAAATTTTGGGCTGTTCTAAAGAAACGGCACGGAAGATTTTCAACGATTGGGATACTTATCGACAGGCTTTTGGGTATCGGATACCCGTCTAAAATCTTTCCAGGAAAGCCAGAGGATCTTTCTCAAACTCAAAATAATTTTCAGGGTGGATGATGCAGGACTTCGCTGACGGGTATTTTTCTTGAAAGGCCAAGAGTCCAGAGCGCTTTCTTTTTCTACCGCTTTTGACTTCGATGGCCCAAATCTTTTGACCTCTCTTCAAGACAAAGTCCACTTCGTCATGGCCTTCGCGCCAGTAGAAAAGCTCTTCTTCAGTACGAACGAGTTGCATGCCTACTAGCATTTCAAACACATGCCCCTTTGATTCTTGGTCGTAGTCCTCTAATCGGGTGGAGTAATAGAGACAGGGGGCTAGGGGCAGAATCTTGGGTGAAGAAGCTTTTCGCTTGAGGGCTTTGCCTGAAAATTTATCAAGAGCCTTCATGAGAAACGCTCCTTCGTAAAGAGAGATGTAGTGCTTGACCAGTTCGACGTTTCCTTTGTTTTGCAGTTGTCCCAATAACTTGGTGTAAGAAATTTCCTGAGCAGGATAGGACATCAAAAGCTCAAAGGCCTGTTTGAAGAGTGCGGGGTTCTTAACCTGTGAGAATTGAAGAATATCTTTTTCAACAACGGTCGATATGATCGATTGCCGAACATATTGGCTCCATTCTTTTTCGTTTTGAATAAATCCATAGCTCCCAGGGTAGCCGCCAAACTTAAGATAGTTTTCAAAGCTGAGACCATAAGCTTCTTGGGATTCACAAAAGTTCCAATGATGGGCTCTACGCAATTGAAACCTGCCGGTGAGACTCTCGCTCAAGCCTTTTTGAATCTCTAGCGAGCTAGAACCGAGCAACACACAGGCAACGGGTTGCTTCTCACGAAGAGATTCGTCGTAAAATTTTTTAACAATCTCAGCCCAGTTTGGAATTTTTTGGATCTCGTCGACAAACAATATTTTCTTTTCTTGTTTGGCTATGTTCCATTGCTCGTTGAGCCATTCGGCATCGGAATGAAACACCTCATCCGCACTCACATACAGGGAATTCTTCGGAAACTTTTCCTCAATAAGTTTAAGCATGGTGGTGGTTTTCCCCACCTGCCTAGGCCCCAGAAGCACCTGAATGAGAGGGTTCTTGCTTTTAAGCGAAGACTCTAAGGCACTGATATAACTTAAATATATCTGTTTTTCCATTTTTAATAGTATACCCTATCAAAAATGATAGATCAACCTATTGTTTCCCTTGTCTCCGAGTTTGAAGCCCCCGCAAGCCACTTCAGCCCAAGGCGAGCATCATTGCCGCTTTGAAGATATGAATGACACTTGAGTTTAGTTTAGAGACTTGATGCTGAGAGTCACCTTTAGGCATGTGTTTCTTCCCTGAAACTTTTTCATTCGAACTTTCAATTTAAGCCTTAAGAAAATCGATATCAAACCGATGAAACCTATGATTGTGTACATAGGCGCCTCCTTTCGAGAGGCCCTTCCAGGGGCTGGCCTTAGCTTTCGTGATTTGCGGGAGCCGAGCCAGCCTTTGCTATATACGTGCCACGGATACCACATAAATTTTCCCCAACTTTTTGAGCCAAGCCCGTCCTCTGTGCTAGTTTCTGGCGCATTATGACG
>CAZXHL010000130.1:6079-7182 GCA_964640545.1 uncultured Bacteriovorax sp.
TGGCCCGCTTCTCGTGAAGCTTTCCCGAAGCAGTTTTTCGATCTCACGGGCGAAGGCAAGCCTTTGCTTGCGAGTGCGATCAGCCGAGTAGCCTCCCAAGGCAAGGGAATGGTCGTCACCATCGACGCTCAGAAAGTTATGACTCGCACCTTCCTCGACCGTGCGGGCTTCAAAGATGTGAAAGTCGTTTGTGAGCCTGAGGCGAAGAACACAGCAGCTGCAGTTTACTTAGCCTGCGTCGCCGCACAAAAATCCTACGGCTCCGATGCTATCCTCGGAATTTTCCCCGCAGACCACATCGTTCAAAAAGAAGAAGAATTCAAACGCCTTCTCAATGTTGCAATTTCAGAGGCGGCCAATGGCCATGTTGTGACCTTGGGCATTCAGCCCAATGCTCCTTCGACAGCCTATGGATACATCCAAGTCACCGACCCCAAAAATGGCGACAACGCAGAAGTTCGCCAAGTCCAAAAATTCATCGAAAAGCCCGATCTCGAGAAAGCAAAGTCCCTCATCGCAGGAGGCAATGTTTTCTGGAACGCGGGAATGTTTGTCTTCAAAGCACAGGTCATGCGTGAATTGTTCGCCAAGCACTTGCCCGAAATCACAAAAGGCTTCGAGTCTCTAAAAGACGACGAATCCAACCTCCAAGAAGTTTACTCCGCACTACCATCCATCTCCATCGACTACGGCATCATGGAAAAGATCCAATCAGAAATTCGCTGCATTCCTGCAGACATCGCATGGAGTGATGTGGGGTCGTGGGAAGAGGTCAATCGCCTTCGTAAGGTCCCAGCGAAAGAACTTCTTGAAATCGATTCCAAAGGCAACGACTACGTCGCACTCGATCTCCAAGACAAACAAGTGGTTTGCCTAGGCGTGGACGACATCATCATTGTCGACACTCCAGACGCCTTAGTCCTTTGCAAGAAAGGCCACGGCCAAGACTTGAAGAAAGCTGTGGCAGAAATTCGCAAGACTCGCACGGACATCCTCACCAATCACGCTTTCGAAGAACGCCCATGGGGACGCTTCGAAATCCTCATGGATCTTCCACACGCAAAGAGCAAACGTATCATCGTCCATCCTGGTCAGCGCCTGAG
>CAZXHL010000131.1:0-7148 GCA_964640545.1 uncultured Bacteriovorax sp.
CACGACAAGATCAGAAAGTGCGTTTCTTTGCTGATCTGTGAATGCCGTTTCTTTTCCCTGACGGAAAAGCTCGAGGTCCGATAGAACAATATCGTAAAGTGACTTCCCCATAGCATAGACATCCGTTTGAACAGTGACCTTCTTTAGATACATTTGTTCCGGGGCCCGGTATCTTTCAGTACTTAGAAAATCTAAAGGGATTCGGTCGCCGACTTTTAGATGCCCTGAAAAATCAACGACGAATACATCGCCAGAAGTGCCCATGACAATATTGTTAGGCTTTACATCTCCATGCACATAACCTCGTGCATGCAAACTCTCCAAGATTTTCGCGCCCTCACTCAATGGATAAAGCATGCTCCGCAAGCTCGTTTTGTCAGTTGAAGCGTTAATCAACTCTCCAACATCTACTCCACCGACGTCCTCCAGAATGATTGAAGGAGGCTCTTTTATCCATCCATATAACTTCGGAATACCTTCCAAATCTTGATTGGCTTGCAGAAATTGAATCTCTTTCTTCAGGTCTTTGTAAGGATTCTCTCCGGTAAAACTCTTCATAAAGACCGATTTGCTCGGGTCATATTTCGACTGATACAGACCTGCCTCGCCCTGACCGCCGCTCTGTGGAGAGAATCCCGCTTTCGCATAGTCTGCGTGAAACACTTCAATAGGAACACCTTCTGCTATTCCAGATTTAGAAATTAGAAGAGAGCAACGCCCAATGACATCTAGCACCCCAACAGCCCGCGCTGGACCTGCGGAAAGTGTCAGAAGCAGAAATAGTATTCTCGCGAGCATTGGATACTTATCGACGCCAAAGCCATACGTCATGAGTCCAATATTACCCAACAATTCAGAGTGTTACAGCTTGGTAACGTTTATATTGCTTTGCGTCAACACGCCTTGCCTAAAATCTGTTTTAGAGAGATAATGCGCTCATAAGATTTCGAGCACCAGCAGAGTGACTGCTCATGATTCACTTAAAAGGGGCTTGGTGCTCGAAATCATAATTCTCCGGCCAATATTTCTTCGCTATATTTCTTTGCTTATTTCTTCGCTATAGATCTCGGCCAATTCATTCCTGACCGCAGCCAAAGCCCACAGCCACGACACACACAAAGAACCCAAAATACAAAACGCAATGAGACCAGACGAAACATCTGCTGGGTCCTGGAATAAGACTGTCAACAACCAAGACAAGGACAGTCCAAAACACAAAAATGCCATCAATATGATTGTCGTCACAATGCTTAAACTTAGAGTCCAAGCCCCTTTAAATTGCAGGAGCCGACCTTTCTTTCTGAGAGCCGAAACACTCCATTCAGACAACTTTGCAGAGAGTCGAACCGCAAGAAAAGAAAAAAAAGCAAAAATGAGGACTAACAGAAGGTTTCCCATAGATCTGCTAAACTGACTAGCATGGAGATCTCCGCCGAACAAAAGCTCTCTAAAGAAAATGCTGTAGAAGATACAGTAGAAAAATCAACACAAGAGATTGCCGTTATTGGCTGCAATCTTTCGGCGCTAATGGCACTGGCAACGCTCAATAAATTTAATAATTTTCATTTAACTTGGGCTTTGGCCCCTAAGGAGTCCTTTGATCCCGGAAAAGGCATTAGCATTCTTTTACCCGAACAGGCGGTTGCGCACCTGCCCGAACACTCGGAATCTCGAAAGTTGATTGAGCCTGTTATTTTTCACAACTCACACAGACACGAAAGACTGAGCGAGTTTCTGAGGCAACCGCAGACGAGTTTTTCTAAATCTCTACCCACAGCACTAAGGCAGAAAATCGAAAGCATTTGTCTTTGGAACGATGTCACTCCACTTCCCGTTGGACATAATGGCGAAATTAACTTTCATTGGACCTCTCAAGATCCAGATTCATTTACCAACAGAAAAGAAAAAAAGTTTTATCTCATCAATCGAACAGAACTCCTCAAGCATTCCGCCAAATCTTCGCAATTCAACCTTTTTTTACATAGCCTGAGTTTAGACCAGGGCGATACCAAAGATAAACTTAAGGTTATTTTCAAAGCACCAAACGCGTGGAAGGCCTTTGATGCGATACTTTGGACTTCCCAGCAAATCGACCCAAAAGTAGAAAGAGGCTCGTCCCTCAAGCTCAAAGAGAGAGTTCATTCCTCGCACGCACTTTGGCGCAGTTTCACAACCACCGTCCCAGAGCATCTCATCAATGCTTTACCCGAAGCCTCTCTATGGATTCCTGAAAGTAATGCCGCTAATCATTTTTTAAAGACCGGAGACATCTGTACAGGCTGTATCTTGAGAGTCCTAAAGCCTACACCTACAACTCTTCAAATCGATATACTCGAGATGAGCTCAGATCCCTTCAGGGGGCCACGTCCGGATAGCTGCCTTTGGACATTTGCACCGCTACTTAGGGAATCAAACATCCAATGGAGCTCTTGTGTTTTGGATGAAAACCTCATTTACGACACACCTTTTCCGGTACTTCACTCCTTCAGGCAAGGCTTTGATTTCTGGTCAGGGGGACCATTCAGCAATTTAGCTCGAACGATAGAACTAAAAGCTCTCTGGGCGAAACACAAGTCTCTCACGCCCAGCTGAATCTTTTTCCTTTTCCACCACCACAGCTTCTGTGTTTGAGTCATGCTCCAAAATCAAAATACGTTTTTCAGCCTCAGCTAACTGTAAAAACTCTTGCTTCTCATCAGCAAGCAGCGATGGATTCGAATCATAACCCATACCCCATGTTAGTGGTGAATGATGAAACGTCGGAATCAGGTCGCCACAGAAGGCCACAATTCCGTGTGAAGTTTCAAAAAAAGGTAGCTGTTGGCCTAAGGTATGGCCATCACTCCGAATAACCCAACAGCCCTTCACACACTCCTTTGGTCCCATGGAATTTCCCAGTGAAACCATTCTGAGTTGACCTGTCTTCTCCAAACATTCCCAATTTTCAGAACGATAAGAAGCTTTCTCTCTCAAAACTGGAGATTTTGCCAGACGAAAGTTTTCTTGGCTCACAAGCACTTCCGCATTCTCAAAAACTGACTTCAATTTTTTATCTTGATCAAAACAAGTCAACCCACCAGCGTGATCAAAGTGGAGATGAGTAATCAGTACATGAGTGATATCAGACGTCACAAGTCCCAAAGGACCTAACCAAGAATCCCACGATTGAACTTTGAGTCCAAATCTCATGGAAAGAGCTGGGTCCCATTTTTCTCCCATCCCCGTATCCACCAAAAGCTTATAGTTCGGACCCTGTACGAGGAGAGTTCGAAGTCCCAGTGGAATGCAGTTGTCAGCATCTGCTTTGATTTTTGTATCCCAAAGCGTCTTTGGCACATGCCCAAACATCGCTCCACCATCCAAACGAAATTCGCCGGTATCTAGTGTCGTAAAACGGGTGTCTCCATAGGTAAAATCCACACCTTAAGCCTAGCATGACTTTTTTGTGATGAATATTTTAATGATGGGTTTCCGTAAGGAGCGCATCAGGTTAAGAAAGGGCCCTATGGCACAACCTTCTCAAGAGTTTCTCAAGGACGCAGTTTATCTCATCGACGCCTCAAGCTACATTTTCAGAGCCTACTACGGAATTAACTCCAGCCTGACAGCGCCCGACGGAACTCCAACTCACGCGACATACGGCTTTCTTCAAATGATTAACGCACTTCTCACAACTCAAAATGTTAAAGAGTGTGCCCTTCTGTGGGATCAAAAGTCCAAAGGTTTCCGTCATGAGATCTTTCCCGAATACAAGGCTAACCGTGGAGCACCCCCGGAAGACTTAAGTCTGCAACTTGAGAATTCAAAGATCGGTGTGGAGTGTCTCGGTTTGCCTCAATACGGAGAGCCTGGATTTGAGGCCGATGATTTGATTGCAACAGCCATCACAAAATTTCCTGAGAAAAAATTCGTTGTGGTTACGGGCGACAAAGACCTTTTGCAATTGGTAAGTGACCGTGTCTGGTGCCTCGATACCATGAAGCAAAAATGGTCAAACGTCGAAGCAACCTTTGAAAAATTTGGAGTGTCACCAGAGAAAGTGCCGGAAGTCCAAGCCCTATGCGGAGATTCTGTGGACAACATTCCCGGAGCGCCTGGCATCGGCCCCAAAACTGCTGCGCAGCTGATGCAAAAGTATGGCGACCTACAAACGATTTTAGACCTAGCCAAAGAACGCTATGATAGCGGCGCAAAGATCAAAGAAAAAGACGATCCACTCAAAGGCAAAAAGATCGAAAATATTGCCGAAAACATCGAACAAGTCGAACTATCTCTTAAACTCGTCAAACTCAGCCATGAAGCACCGTTCTCCAACGACAGTGCAACCTTCTCATTAAAACCTGTAGACCAAGAACGCCTTAAGACTTTTGCTGAAAAACTTGGCCTCACAAAAGTTTTAAGCCACGCAGCCGCCGAACGCACCAAAGCGGCTGGCACCAAAGGCCAATCGGATTCGAAAGCAGAAGCCGCATCTGTTTCTCAGAAAAAAATCTTTGATTTCGTCCAAATAAAGTCCATTTCCGAGCTTTCGAAAATCCTTTCCAAATACAAAAACTCCAGCTACTTCGCCCTGGACACAGAAACTCTTGGCCCCAAAGATAGCAGTGGGAAAGGGGACATGGTGGGACTCAGCCTAGCCTTCGACGGAAAGACCGGTTACTACGTTCCTCTTCGTCATGTAGACTCAGAAGGATCTCCCGTCCAAGAGAACCTAGACGCCAAAGAAGTCTGCCAAACTCTCAACCAATTCATTCTTGAAGAAAATCCTAATTCTAAAATCGTTTTTCAGAATGCAAAGTTTGACCTTCACATCCTAAGACAAGATGGTCTTGCAATTCCGCATGATCGCATTGAAGACACGATGGTGATGTCGTTTGTCCACAATCCTGCAGACAGGCACGGTATGGATGCACTTTCACAAAGATGGCTCGGCTATGATTGTGTCTCGTTCTCTGAAGCTCTAGGAAAGCTTCAAAACTTTAGTTTTGTGGATTGCGAGGCAGCAACCAACTATGCCGCAGAAGACGCGGTCGTGACCTTAGCCCTTTTTGAAGAACTCAAAACAGCACTTAGTAAAAATGCTTCACTAGAATCTCTGTACCATGAAATCGATAAACCATTGATCTCCATCTTGTTCGACCTAGAATGCAACGGGGTCTGTTTAGACCTCGACAATCTCCAAGCTCTTTCCAAAAAGTTCCACAGAGAAACAGAAGTCAGAGAAAAAGAAGCCTTAGCCATTTTAGAAGCCGAAGGTCTCGATGTCCCTGCTGACTTCAACCTGGGATCGCCCAAGCAAATCGCCAAAGTTTTATTTGAAGACCTCAAACTTCCCATCATAAAAAAAGGAAAGACCGGCCCCTCAACAGATGTATCAGTATTAGAGGCCCTTTCTGAAAAGCACCCATTTCCTCATTGCCTTTTAGAGATTCGAGAGATCAAAAAACTCACATCAACCTACGTTGATGTCTTCCCCAAACTCGTTAACCCATCAACCCACAGGTTACACACTGATTTTTCTCAAACCATCGCCGTTACAGGACGATTGTCCTCTTCCAATCCAAATTTGCAGAACATTCCCATTCGCACAGAACGCGGCAAAAAAATCAGAGAGGCTTTTTGTGCCCCCGAAGGTAAAATTCTTTTGGGGATCGACTATTCGCAGGTCGAACTCAGAATCCTTGCAGAAATTTCCCAAGACAAAGAACTGTGTAAAGCCTTCCGCGAAGGAGCCGACATTCACAAAAGAACTGCAGCCTTAGTTCTCGGAGTTGAAGAAGACAAAGTCAATTCTGACAATCGGCGCATGGCCAAGGCCATCAACTTCGGGATTGTCTACGGCCAGACTCCTTTTGGACTCAGTCAAAGCCTGGGTATTGACCGCAAAACAGCCAAGCAGTTCATCGACGATTACTTTGCCACTTATCCTGGAATCAAAAAATACATGGACGAAACATTGGAATACGCCAAGGCCAACCAATTCGTAAAAAGCCTCTGCGGGCGAGTCCGCTACCTGCCCGATATCAACGCCAAGAACGCCATCCAGCGTAACTTCGCGGAACGCACGGCCATCAACTCACCGATCCAGGGAACCGCTGCCGACCTCATTAAAGCCGCCATGATCGACATTCAAAACAACATCATGCCCCAATTCACCTCTGCAAAGATGGTCCTACAAATTCACGATGAATTGCTTTTTGAAGTCGATGGAGACAGTGCCAATATGGAGCTAGAAAACGCCCTGAAAGATTCCATGGAAAACATTGATATTATTAAGTCTTTCACAGGCCACTCTCTTCAGGTCCCTATGAAAGCGGAGGCCTCCTGGGGCCAGAACTGGGGTCAGCTCAAGTAAGATCTTTAAGGTTGACTCTAAAGCTGCTCCGCCTAGATTGCCGCTTAACGGGAGAGAGACTTGTATGAAAAAATTGGCCTTATCGCTATTTCTAATAGCCCTAACACCTTTTCAAACCCAAGCGATGAATAACGTCCCTGAGGATGTGATCCTCGAGGGATTCCTCAGACCTGAGTTTTACTCTGGCTTCAAAGGAAAAATTGTTCCCCTAGAATCAAAATGGTACTGCAATGACCGGCGATATTTCTGGAGTCTCAAATGGGACGCGAAACTTGATGATGTTGACGTTCAATTCGACCCGGCTAATCCTGATATCACGACGATCAACATCACCCTGAAAGACTCTTCGCTTAGAGCTATGTACTACCGAAAAGACGGCCCCTTCTGTACCTGGAATGGGGGAGAAGGTGTGATCTCTGCCCAAAAGATTTTTGGCACGGTCAGCATCCACGCCACCCTCGAAGAAAATGGAACACCTGAGTTTAGCCTAGACAAGCTCAGAGTTTCTAAGGTCGCCATCCGCGATGTCGAAGTCCTTTACGCAACCATTTTTTCCAAGAAGTTTCGAGATAGTTCGGACGGCTTTGCTGAGTGGGTTGAGAAGAATATCAACTCCATTACGAAGACAATGCTTTCAGGTTCGATCAAAAAACGTATCAATAAGGCCATTAATGATGCCGTAAGAGACGCCGTTGATGAGCACAATGGCCCAGTCATCGAACGCCCCTAAAACTTAATAAAGAAGAAATTTCAGGCGGAATTGCCCTCGGGCACGAATTAGACTAAATTCTCC
>CAZXHL010000132.1:0-7131 GCA_964640545.1 uncultured Bacteriovorax sp.
ATTAAAGGCATTTGAAAAGGTTTCATTTTGGGTGGTGTTTGCTGTCTTTTTCCCTGCAGTGACTGGTATCACAACTGGGATCTCTATGTCAGGAGATTTGGAGGAGCCTAGCAAATCCATTCCCTACGGAACATTGGCTGCTGTGGTAACGGGTTTTGTGATTTATCTCGTGACCATGATCTTTCTGAATAAATTGGCTCCTGCAGAAGCATTGAATTCGGATAGCATGATCATCGCAAAAATTTCGAAATTACCATTTTTAATCTATGTGGGGATTTGGTTTTCAACTTTATCTAGTGCACTTGGGGGATTGCTAGCTGCTCCTAGAACACTACAAGCTATGGCCAAAGATGGCATTGGACCTCGCGCATTGGCCAAGGGCTTTGGCCCTTCTGATGATCCGCGCGCTGCAATGCTGATTACTTTTGCGTTAGCCCTTAGCATAAATTTCCTAGGCGGTATCGATGTCATTGCACCGATTCTTACGATGTTCTTTCTCACATCCTACGGCGCTTTAAATCTTGCCGCGGGATTAGAGGGGCTTACACAAAATCCCTCTTGGAGACCTTCTTTTAAAACACCTTGGACCGTCTCGCTTGTTGGAGCTGCTGGGTGTTTTGTGTCGATGCTTTTTATTGACCCCCAAGCAACATTTGTCGCCTTGGTTTTCTGTGGACTAGTTTACTATGTGGTTCGTAGGACTCATGCGCATAAAAGGCAGTGGTCTGATATTCGCCGTGGACTTCTACTGCATATGGCTCGAACTTCCGTTTATTCTCTTGCAACTCTTAAGGAAGAAGCCAGAACATGGCGGCCCAATATTATGGTTCTTAGCTCGAAGCCAACGGCTCAACCTCACTTGTTACAGGTTTCAAATGGGCTCTCTCAAAGAAGAGGCTTTCTTATCGTGGCATCCATTGTGAATCAGGAAGATAGGAGTCGAAAGGCTATCGCTTTGCTCGAGAGACCTGTGAAGGAGCACCTAGAGCAAAACGACATTCAAGCCATTACTAAGATTAAGGTGGCGAGCAATTTGGTTGAGAGTATCAAGAACCTCGTGAGTGATTACGGCGTAGGGGTGTTGACCCCCAATACGGTGATTATGGGGTGCTTCGAAAATCAAAGCTCCGATAAAGAAAATGCAAAGATCATGTCGGATGTGATCCTGACAATTCATGGCGCGGAAAAGAATCTACTCCTGATTAGAAAACCAGAGCTTATCAATGACGTTTCTAAAAGTCGGATCGATGTTTGGATCGGCAAAGAAAACAGCAACGATGCCTTGATACTTGCTTTCGCATATCTCCTTCAGACCAGTGCCGACTGGATTGGCTCCGAGCTTTGCCTAAAAACTTTTGCCAATGATGAGGTGGAAAAAACTCAAATCTTAAAACGAAATATTGATTTTGTTCGTCGAAGCCGAATTAGCGCCACAAATCGAGTTTATATCAAGGACGAAACCGCGACTCATTTTGATGAGATTCGCAAATATTCTCAAGATGCTGGAATTGTTTTTATGGGGCTTAATCCTCCAATGGTGAATGAAACCAATGAAAGCTATGGCGAGTATTACGCATCACTTCTAAAGAATACGGAAGACTTTCCTCAGGTAGTCTTCCTGCTTAAGGGAGAAACCATCGATTTTGAAGATATCTTCAAATAGAAGATGCGTGGAGCCCCCAAGGGGACCCCACGCTACAAGCTCAAACGAAGCAAATCATTGCGTCGCAGGACCTAGTTCAAGTATTGAACGGCCTTTGTCTCTCCAACAGTCATGCCGTTGAATGCGCCTAAATTTATGATGTCATCATCTGAACCACCATTACTACCGGTTCCATCAGCACCTTGGTAAAGTCCTAACGTCATCATGGCCATGTCGATGTAAGGAGCGTACTTACTAAGCTTTGGATCATTACGAACAATGTGAAGTCCAATCGTCACTACCAGCGACATGATGTTGCCTTGTTGCCCACCTTGCAATAGATTCCGGATGTCTTGAACATCTTGAATGCCAGCTTTTTCGAGCCACCGTGTATATTTTGAGTCGGAATTCGCTTGCGACAAAGCGAGGCTCAAAAGTGTTTCCCATTGTAGGCCACCCTGTTGCCCATTGATGAAATCTCTTAGTTGCCTTTCGTTCGTAATCCCTAAGTTGTTCAAGATGTCTCGACCTTGCTGATTTTGCAAAGCTGCCGCAAAGGCTAGACGCGAAATGATGTTTCCAAAGTTCGTTCCATTCTGATTGCCTTGTAAGAAATTGCGCACATCTTGAGCATTATTGATGCCTAAAGCCGTAAGTACGGTGCTGTATCTTGGATCCGATTTGGCGTAGATAATGGCGAAGTTGATGCCCAGATCAAGCAACATATTCCCAGAATTGTTTCCATTGTTTGCCGATCCACCAGAGGAATCATCAGGGTTGGATGGTGTTGTCGATGGTGGTGGTGTTGAAGGTCTTGGTGATCCAAAGGCATGCGCCTCTTGAGTACCAAAGCAGAACAGGAAAAAAGACAATGAGAGAGTTTTCAGCTTAAGCTTCATTTTGTGAATTCCTTTGTTTGAAATTTGGTGATGGGGGCGTGTGACTGGAGGGCTTACATGATTTCTTTACGCCGAGATTTAATTATTGCATGTGAAGTGCATAAACACCTAATGAAGATTTTGTGAAGAAGATCTTGCATCGAAGGTGTTCGGTGAAAAACTAAAAGTGAAAAACGAGCTCTTCTTTTTCTTTGCGATTTAATTTTTTTATTGCTGCTTCTCTTTGTTGGGCAATGGCCCGAGTGAGTCCTTGCTCCTCATAGACCAAAAGTGCTGGCGGATCGGATCTGAAAAATTTTGCACCACCCTTTATAAGTCCTAAGTGCTGGCGAAATCGTTTATTTACGTCTGTCGAAACGCCGGTATACAATTTCCCAGACTCACTCCAAATCACATAAACCGACCACATAAGGATATTCTGATTCTACGGCAATAGAGAATTTCAGGGAAGCGAGGGGACGGCAGGTTTTTGCTGGGGCAGAAAAACAACTTAATTCCGGGGCCTTAGCTCCGAGTGCCCGGAATTTTTGCACTTCACAAGACTTAGAAAATGTTATATCTTGCGGCTATTCAATTTGCGATTGGATGGTTATGACAAAAAATATATTCAACATAAGCGGTTACCGTTTCTTTTCTATTGCCGATGCGCCTTCATATCGTGAGGCTATGCTCAAAAAATGCGAAGAACTTGAGCTTATGGGTAGCATTTTGCTCACGCCGGAGGGCATGAATGTGATGCTTGCAGCAAGTAAAGAAAACATAGAATCGTTCAAACTCTACCTCACTCAAGAACTTAGATTTCCTGAAATCGACTACCGGGAGTCTTGGTCTGAAGATGTTCCTTACAACCGTATGCTCATTAAAAACAAGAAGAAGATCATCGCAGGGCCTGAGTATCGCTTTGACGCTGATAATGGCATTCCCCTTACGCCTCAGGAATTCAAACAGTGGTTAGATGAGGATCGTGACATTCAGATCATTGATGTTCGCAATGATTATGAGAATCGTCTTGGTGCTTTCGAAAAGTCAGAGCATTTCGATATGTATAACTTCAATGAGCTTCCTGAAGTTGCTCAGAACTATTTCGACAAATACGATAAATCCAAGCCCATCGTGAGTATCTGCACGGGTGGCATCAAGACAGAAAAAGCGTCGATGGTTCTTAAGGATTTCGGGTTTAAAGATGTCTACTTCCTTCAAGGTGGAATTATTAAATACTTCGAGGAAGTTGGAGGAGACCATTACAAGGGCGGTTGCTTTGTTTTTGATAAGCGAGTTTGTGTGGATTCTGAACTGAAGGAAGTGGAAGTAGATATGTGTTTTGCATGCCGTGCCCCTTTGACGGCTGAAGACAAAAAGTCTCCTTTGTTTGTGGAAAATGAATTCTGCCCTTATTGCGAACAGCGCAAAGGGCAGGAAAAGGTGGCCTTACAGAAGCGCTTGGCACTTGCGAAAAAACAAGAAGCTAGCGCCGATTCTAGCTCCACTTTCACAGATCAAGGAACAGATCAAGGGGTTGAGAATTCGATTTCGTCTTTAAATGCAGAGTGATTTTTTCTCACTTCGTCAGAGGTGAATTCTACAACGACTTTATAGTCCTCAAATGATTCAAAGTTCGTAATTGCCCACTGCTTGAGTCCTCGGAGAGCAGCCTCCTCAATCCAATCACCACCAAGCCTTTTGTACCATTTAATGTCGAGGCCTTCGATATTTTGGGTAGTGAGTTTGACTTCTGTGTCGGTTTTTGCGACGGAGTCTATAAGAGAAATTCTGTTTAAGAATTGTATCCACATGTTTTCTTGGTCAACCACGCAGAAGTGTTCGACATCCATATCTTTCATGAGGCACGATTTGTGGGTAGGTCTGTAGCCCTTGCTACCACGAGAGTCATAAGTTGCGAAGGCTCCCACTTTGTTCGGGGTAAAATCATACGATGCTGGCATGGCGTAGGCCAGTGCAAAGCCAAGGACATTGTCACCATCATGAATGTTTTCTTTCACATCTAAGGTGTAGCTAGATTGGGCATTGACGTTGGCTTTTTGAAAGTGGAAAAAGCCTCGATCTCTGTGAAAGTCTCCATTAAGATCTTGAACTTCGCCATTTAACTTAACATGCACATCATCCGGTGTGGCCCAACCCACGGAGCTTATGTCGAAGTCCAGGTAGTGAGTGTCGTTTGGCAGTGAGAAACGCTTTGAATAAGAACTTCTACCCAAGTCTTGCCAGATGTAGTCGCCGCTCAAGAGCTTGGCTTCATGAACATCGGCTTGGTTGGGATTGCTAAGCCACTGACTCCAATCAACACGAGAGGATCTCGATGAGTTCGCTCCTCGATAGACGTAGCCGTTGTCGTATTCTTCGCCGACTTCTCCAAAGTTGTGGCCTAGTTCGTGCCTTAAAACTTTTAGTCCTGAGATCCTAGATCTCGAATAAATCGCCCATCGTCCACCGAGTCCTCCGTAATAATCGTCGTTAGCAATTATGATGGGGTAGTCCGTCGCGGGTGCCATGCGAAGTGCTCTAGAAAGGGCCCATTCGTCTCCCGGCATAATGCCTCTTTTTGAACCCCGAGGGCTTCTATACAATCTAAAGGCAGTATTTTTTGGGCTGCCATCTCCGATGCCAGATTCGCGAGATGGAGTGAAAATCGCATAGACGTTGAAGAGGGGGAGGTAGCTACCAAATGTCGGTGTTTCGAAAAGTCCCTTGACGGTCCACTCGACATCTTCAAAGAATTTGTCTTTTTCTGACTCTGTATATCCATCGCCTAGAATGGTGAGATCTATTCGGTTGTCAGTCGGTCCTTGTTGTCTAATGATACGCATCTCACTTCCCTGAAATTCGTTTTCTACTTTTGCACTCACGGAGGCATTATTGGAAAGAGTCTGCTGAGTCAGGAAATCTTTTGCAATCTTAGGCAGAGAGGCTTGGTTTGGGTATTCCCATTCTTCAAATTCAAAATCTAAATCTTTCGCATCATGGGCGATATAGTAAGGAATGGATCGTATTTTCTTAGGTGTTCCAACGTTTAGTGATTTAAGTTCTTCGGCGCCAACGACTTCCTTAACACCTAATTGTGAAATACGGTATTGGATGCGGATAGCCTCGGCGCTGGCCGACATCGAAAGCAAGAGTGTAGAAAGAACGATGGAAACACGAAACAAAAACATAGAGACCCCTCCCAAAGAGCCAATTCAGATTGCCTCGATTTATGGGAAGGGTCAAATTTCACGGTCTTAGAATGTCTTTACGAGCAATCTCGGTCCTGGGTCTAATATTTTACTGAACAGCCATAAGCTTTAGTGGAGTTTTCTTCCACTTCTTTGCCGGCCAGGGTGGCATCAAGTGCAGCTACGACATAGTTCTTGGCGCCTTCAACTGTGTCTTTCTGGAAGGAGGGATTGTCATCAATAGCTCCGGCGTAAACAACACTGCCCTCTTTGTTGATCACGTACATGTGAGGAGTTGTTTTGGCTCCGTAGGCTTTACCTACTTCTCCGCTCGGATCTAGGAGTACGGCGGTTGAGGTCTGTTTGCGCTCATTGCGGGTCGCTGTCGCGCTTGCGGCATCTCGGTAGCCTTGTTTGCCTTCCGCAGATGAAATCACGGAGAACCATTTGACTCCCTTTCCAGTATACGTCGTTTGTAGCTTTTGCATGTTGCCAGTTCCGTAGTGCTTCTCGACATAAGGGCACTCATTGTTAAACCACTCAAGAACCACAGTAGTTTTTCCATCGAGAACTTGTGAAAGCTTGTAGCTTTTTCCATCATGTCCTTTGAGGTCGAAGTCAGGCGCTTTGTCGCCAGGGCTAACAGATGCCATGGCGAAGGGAGCTATCAGCAATAGCGTCCATTTTAAAGATTGGTTGATTAAGTTTTTCATTTCGTTTCCTCCTGAGTTATGGTTTCGATAAATAAGTCTGGCGTAAGAATGCCAGGCAAAATTATGGGGGCAATATTTTGATCTCGGTAGTAGAGATAGAGGGGGACTCCGGCGCGACCGTATTCGGCTAGCTTTGCGGCAATTTCACTTTCTTTCTTGGTCCAATCCACCCGGTACATTTTTAGTTTTTGCGCTTGGACGGCGGTTCGGACGTCTTCGTTCTGAAAGGTCACACGTTCATTGACCTTGCAGGTCACACACCAATCAGCTGTAAAATTTACAAACCTCGCTCCATCGCCACTCTCTATCTTTTCATCCCACTGTGCAATTTTTAGTTCGGTCCAAAAATCTCCGTCGATTTCTTGAGACGAGGTGGTGATTTGCATCGTCAGCCAGCCCAGCCAAATGCTGGTCAGTAGGAGCATGACGCCCATGCATTTTTTAAAGGTATTCATCCAAGCGCCGGGGCTGGGTAGTAGTTTGGAGAGCGAGGGGGCTGCAGCAAATCCAATAAAGGGCAGAGCCATTCCGATGCCTAGAGATGCAAAGATGACGAAGATGCTAAGGGCCGACTGGCTAAGTGCGAAGCCGATGGCAGCGCCCATAAAGGGGGCTGTGCAGGGTGATGCGACTAAGACGGCTAGGAAGCCGGTGCCGATGGATCCCCATGGTCCTTCTTTGAGTTGCGTTGTTGATGCAAACTTTGG
>CAZXHL010000133.1:0-7031 GCA_964640545.1 uncultured Bacteriovorax sp.
GACAGACCTTCATCCCCAGGCCTCTTCAAAGTTGGTGCCAAAACCATAAACTCCGCCTTTAACTCCACTTTTTACCGCGCACAGTTAAGATTTGCGCCATTTTTCTTCGTTAAAAACTTCAGCTCTTCGTTCAAGAAGCTGAGCCGTGATGGATATGGCCATTTCAGCTGGCTCATTTGTTCCGAGGGGCAAGCCCATCGGACAGCATAGAGCATCGATAGATTCGGGAGCTACGCCGGCATCTTTCAGTTCGGCGCGCACTTTTTTAGACTTAACAGGACTTCCCAAAACTCCTACATAGGGAGGCAGAAAGTCTTTTAGCATTTTTTCAAGGATGGGATAGTCTGTAGAATGTCCCTGAGTCATCAAGACGTAGAAAGCCTTCCGAGGTAATTGAGAAAGAGTCGACTCAAGAACCGGTGCACATATTTTCTCGAGCTTAGCACCAGCGCTAGGCAGACGATCTAACCAATCCTGCCGTTGGTCGATGCAATAAACTTTGCAATTCAAATTGAGAAGCACCGGCACCAAAGCCTGCGCCACATGGCCCGCTCCATATACAACAATCTGCCAATTCTGAGTCGTGCTAATCTCAAAAAGGAATTCAACTTCCCCTCCGCAAGTCATCCCAACATCCTTCTGGAGGTTCCACTTTTGTTCAGTGATCAGCTCCGACTCATCAATAGCATCATTGTTCAGTAAAGATTGTGCATGAGCAATAGCCTTGGCTTCAACTTTTCCACCGCCGACCGTTCCGGCCTCGAGCCCCACCTTCGTTACGATAGCTTTGGCACCAGGGTCTTGAGGAGCGTGTCCTCGATGGGACAGCATGGTTACCATCACAAATGGAATTCCGGAATGTTCTAATTCACAGGCTTTAGCGTAGACCGAATTCATCGATTAACTCTCCACCATCAATTCAGGGTTCATGGCCATCAATACCCGTTCAGCCGTGGCCGGAACTTTGAGCTGAGGAAATTCAACTTCATACTCGGGCAAAGCGCACAAAGCATTTTGTATCGCAGTCCATACACTGATAGAGAGTAGCAGCGGCGGCTCACCGACGGCTTTCGTCCCTCTGATGTTTCCATAGTTCGCTTTATTCTCAAGTAGCTCAACCCGAAAATCTCTGGGAATGTCATGAACACTTGGAATCTTGTAAGTTGAGGGACTATGCGAGAGCAGTTTGCCTTGCTCGGAATAGAATAGATTTTCTGTCGTCATCCACCCCATCCCTTGAACAAAAGCTCCGGTGACCTGGCCCAAGTCAAGACCTTCATTGATAGGCCTGCCGAGATCCATCACAATATCACTTCTAAGAACTTTAACTTCACCCGTGACTCTATTGATGGAGACTTCGGAAGCCGCAACACCCTGGGTGTAATACAAGAAGGCGCCACCAATATTTCCATTGTCTCCTTCATCAACCTGGCCCGTTAGCTTATTGAAAGACAAGTTAGGAATCTTGTAATGAGCATATTCACAAAGAGAAATTCTATTGAGATAAGCTTCGTTGCAAAGATCCGCAAAAGTGATCTTTTTACTCTCGTCACCTTTAATCCAAGCATATCCATCCTCAATCACAACACCGTGATATTCAGACACGTCATACAGGTCTTGGCTCTCAGCCTTTTCTGAGACTTGTATCTCAGTTTCTGTGCCGAGCCCCGCGGTTTTTGCAGCCCACCTGGAAGGTTCTCTTTGGAAAAGCTCAACAACTAATTCTGAAAGTCTCGCCCTGATCTGCTGACAAGCTTTGGCCGCAGCTCCCGCGTTGATGTCCGTGCCGCTCGATGCAGCCGTCGGAGACGTGTTGGCATTCTTCTCAGTTGAGGTCGGCATCACACGGATGTTCTCATATGGCACGCCAAGTTCTTCAGCCACGACCTGAGCAATGCGGTTGTAAACTCCCTGCCCCATTTCAGTCGCCCCCGTGGAAACCTGAACACTTCCATCTCTATAAATATTGATCAGCGCATTGCCCTGATTCAAAAACCTTGTCGTGAATGAGATGCCAAACTTGATCGCTGTCATCGATAGACCGCGAAGAAGCTCACCGTCGTATTTGAGAGATTCGCCATTAAAATCAAAAATTTCTTTTCTTCTAGAGATGTACTTCGAGGCGATCTCACATTGATCAAAGAGTTCAGGCAGAACATTGTTTTCGACTTTCTGTCCGTAGTGTGTGATGTCCTGACCTTCCTTGTAGCAGTTGACCTTACGAACTTCCAAGGAGTCCATTCCAAGCTTATGAGCAACTTCCTCAATCACCTTCTCGATCATCAGCACACCTTTCGGACCTCCGAAGCCCCGGAAGGCGGTGTGCGGATGGATGTTTGTCTTGCACACCCTTCCCACCACTCTCATGTTGGGAATGTGATAAGCATTGTCGGAATGAAGCATGGCCCGCTCCAGAATCGAAGTCGATAGATCGGCGTAAGCTCCACCATCTCCAAAAAGATGCGCCTCAAGAGCTAGAATCCGGCCATCGCGATTGAAGCCTACTTTGTATTCAATCTCGTAGGGATTGCGTTTACCGGTATGAATCATATCATCATCCTTATTCAGGATGATTCTCGCAGGACGGCCGAGCTTCGATGCCACCAAAGCTGCATAAGCTGCAATTGGTGCCGCTTGCGATTCTTTGCCGCCAAAGCCTCCGCCCATTCGCTTCACAACAGAAACGATGTCCTTGCTTTCGAGATCGAGAGCGTGAGAAACAACATGTTGCACTTCCGTTGGGTGCTGCGCCGAGGAATGAACCTCTAGGCTGCCATCATCCTTCGGATACACAACGGCGGCTTGGCTCTCTAAATAGAAATGTTCAGCGCCTTGAATGACAATCTTGCCATTAAAGACATGTGGTGCAGAAGAAAGAGCCGCCTTAACATCTCCACGCTCGATAAATCTCTCATCACCAATGAAAGATTTCTTCTCTCTGGCCCGAGAGACGGACAATACAGCGGGGAGTTCCTCATAAGTCACTTCAATTAAGGACTTAGCTTCAGTAATGAGATCCTGAGATTTCGCAGCAATAATAGCTACGGCTTCTCCTACGAACTGAACTTTTTCTTTGGCCAGTAGTGGCTGATCTTGAAAAATCGTCCCCCAGACATTGTGAGGGATATCATCCGCAACAAAAACTCCATAGACACCATCTAGCTTCTTGGCCTTGGAAACGTCGATTTTCTTGATCTTGGCATGGGCCTTCTCACTCATAAGAATTCCAACGATCGCTTCATTGCTGAGTCTCGGACGGTCATCAATGAATTCACTTTTGCCCTGGACGTGACTGATCGCCGAATCATGAGGCCTTGTTTTCCAATTGGCAGTGGTCTTCATTGGGACGCCTCTCTATGGTTTTCTAATTTTGAGTGATGGTTGCGGCTAGATTTTTCGAGTTTCGACATAGGAGTTTCAGAAAGTAAGATCGATCGAAGAAACTTTTTGAGCAAATTGTGGACGAGCAAACGCCTATAGGTTTCTGAGCCTCTCAAATCAGACAGCGGGGCAATCTCTTGTTGCGCGAGATCCAATGCCACCTGAAGGGTTTCATCATCTAGACCTTCAGCCTCAAGATATTTCTCAGTCTCAATAAGTCTTAGAGGTATCGGCCCCACTCCACCTAGGGCCAGACGCAAAGTCTTTGGCTGAGAGAGTCTCCCCTTTTTGGGAGCAAAAAAGAAACCGGCGTTTACGCATGAGATATCCAAGTCTCTACGCTGAGAAACTTTAGAGAAGCTGACCCTCTCCCCCGCTTTAGGAAGATCAATTTTGAGCGACCATAGAATCTCGCCCTTTTTCAGGTCGGTTTGTTTGTAGCCAATGTAATAATCATGCAATGGGATCCAACGAGTTTTCGTGGAATACGGAGTATAGATTTCAACTTGAGCATTGAGAGCTAAAAGCAGTGGCGGGGTATCACCAATTGGGGAAGCATTCGCGACGTTTCCAATGAGAGTTCCGAAGTTTTTGATTTGAGGAGAGGCAAAAATATGAAGATAGTCCTCAAGAGACTTCTGAGTTTCAATGAGTTTTCGAAACTCCGTCAAAGTTGTCCTCGCGCCGACCCGAACTTCAGTTTTTGTCTTCTTGGACTTATAGGCATCGGCCAGCAAATGAAGACTGAGCAAATGTTTTGGTTTCTGATGGCGTTTGTTCGCCGCAACACCCAAGTCTGTTCCCGCTGCGATAAGTACACTAGAAGGATTTTTCTTTCGGAGCTTTGACAATTCAGCTTTCGTAGCTGGGGCCTCAAAGACAATCTTTGAAGATTTCCCCACGAACGTTAGCTTCTGAACTTTTTTCAATTCTCTAAGCATTTCTGGTGTGAGATATTTGGATTTTAACTTTGGAAGCTTAGAAGTTTCCATCGCAAGAGCGGCTTCAATGATGGGCAAATATCCAGTGCACCTGCACAAATTTCCGGTAACTTCATTTTTCACTTCTTGAGCATTGGTAAATTTCTTTTTGTCGGCAATTCCCGCTAGTGCGACCACAAATCCCGGAGTGCAGAAGCCACACTGGCTACCATGGCATTCGACCATCGCCTTTTGGGCAGGATGCAGAGCATCTCCTGGCATCAAATCTTTGAGCCCTTCAACCGTAACTATACTTGAGCCGTCGAGTTGAGCGACTTTGATGATGCAGGAATTGATCGCCTCAAACCTGGAAGCCCCATCCACCGGATAGAGACGAAGAATCGAGCAAGCTCCGCAATCCCCTTCCTCGCAAACGACCTTAGTTCCCGTTAGACCCTTTTGAATACGAAGGTAGTCTGTAAAATTAAAAAACAGTTCTTCTCCACGAACCTCGTGTGCCACGCCATTAATATAGAAAAAGGCATAATCCCGCTGTGTCGACTTCACAGAGGAAGTATAGACCTTGGCCAGCCGCGGGTAAAGCGCGGGCTACCTCGTATATGACTCTATGGTTTTCTTAGCGCTCCTTAGGAGCTCAGCTCTTTTGGGATTGTTCTTCGCAAAAATATTCACCATTTTTTCCGTAGGAAAGATACGAATAAGATAAAAACCAACGAAGGCTGCTGCCACAGGGCGAACAAGCGCCCAAACGAGTTCTGAGTGGGAAGATTTGGCAAAGTAGGCGAATATAAAACTCAGTAAAACAGAAAAAATGACGAGTGGTGATGTCAGATCCCTCAGGGTCATGAGCAGAGGGTGTCCAGCATTCGAGTTTTGTTGTGTGGATTTCAGGCCAACACGACTCTTTAGAGCCGCCTTACCCTTTTCCGCCAGAGCTTCGCTGTATTTCAAACCGATTCGATCTGAGATCATAACCAAAATCAAAGCAAGCAAGAGCTTAAACAGAACAAAACCTAGCAAGATGGAAAAGATGGAGTGATTCTCCAGTCCCAGTGGCTCAGCGAGCTTTTGCCACATGAGCTCAAGGGCTTCCCAAAAATTCGTACCAACAATCAACCAAGACATGAGTAGCGGCTGAGCAAAGGCCCAAAGACTTAGTAGCGCTAGCGACAAAAACATTCCAAATTTGCCCACTCCGCCAAGAATCGTTCCTAAAGAAAACAATAGCCCTTGAACCATAATGGCGACCATCGGCATGAGCTTCTTCCCCGCAGGTGACAAGGACTTCAAAAGTGCCGTGACCAAGGAGATATTGGATGTCGACCTCGCAGCCTGAATTCTCCCATCTCCAAAAGCCGCGACCTGAGGAGTCAGTTTCTTTACAGACTGCATTAGCACAAACCCCTGATTCAAAGAAAGGCAGTGCCCCCCAAAAGGAACCTTGAAGGCATGAAGCAAACTTCCCACACCAATTTCCGTAATACTGAGGAGGCTAATGTATTTTACTTCGTGGCCAGCCAGGCTCCCACGATCGCTAGACAAGCTCCGGTCGCTCGAGTCCATGATACGTTGATCCCTTCCACAAAATGATCCCACAAACCGCTCACGAGAAGCTGACTTGTAACTAAAATCAAAAAACTATTGAGGGCGCCTAATTTCGAAATCGAAATAGGGATGCAAAGAATAATAATGAAGCCGAAAATGCCTGGAAGAAAGTGCCACCATTTCATCGTTGCAAGATTTAGCTTTCCTGAATACCAGGGCCCAGAGAACCACGGACCCCAAAGCATAACTCCGGCAAGGATGAGGCAAATGACGGAATTCCACATCAAAGCCCACGAGAGTCCCCACTCCCCAGCAATTCGTTTATTGACCACGCCTTGCATGACTGTGCAGATACCAACAATAAAGGGCAGCAGTAGGAAGATATTTTTCATATTTAAACTCTATCAAATTCTTGTTGGTCGACAAACTTCTGAATGACTTCTTGCTCAATCTTGCCTGCCTTAAGAGAAGGCACCGGAACACGGACCACGAATTCCACTTCATCTTTGGCTGAAAAATGGATCAAAACCTTGGGCTCTACTGTGGGTACATCAAGGCCTTCGTGTTTTTGAGACTCCTCAATGAATTTCTTAGCCTGGTCCAAGTAAGGCGCACAAGCATCAGCTGCCGCCTTTAATAACAGCTGTTGGATTTTAGAAACAGAAATTCCCTGAGGCTGATGAACCACAAAACTATGAAGCCTATACGCTGCTACACGCGATTCCGCCACAACAGGCAAGCTCAAAACAAGGGCATTGGGAACGCTAACAACCCTACCCGTATACAACAGAGAATGTTTACCAGGACCTACTTCCAATAGGTCAACACTTAAAAAGTTATTACCAATGACCTCTCCTCGTATTTCACCAATTTCGATTCGATCACCGACTCGAAAAGGCTTCACAACGGATTTGTAAAAGCCTCCGACAAAACTCAAAAGTAATTCTTTAGTAGCAATAACTATGGCTGCGGCTATGGCAACAATAGATAGAACGAACGATTGCAATTCAGACGCCCAGATTCCAATCAATCCAATGACAAGCAACAAGGTGAAAATATTGTTGATGGAGATCATCCATTTTCTTCGGGCGTCTTTGAGGTTGATATGGCCACTCTTGAGAATACGAGCTGAGAAGTGCCGAGCCAATATGACAAAAACGATAA
>CAZXHL010000134.1:0-7013 GCA_964640545.1 uncultured Bacteriovorax sp.
GGAGGACAACTCGCGGAGATGACCCTTAGAGCGGCTAGAGACCTCGATATCTGTGTCCACTGTCTGTGTGAATCCCTGGATGACCCGGCCTATAAAAGTTTTCCTGCCAACTGTTTTCCCAAAGAGGATGTGAAATCTTTTTCTAAAAACATTGATGTGATTGGGTTTGAGAGTGAATTCTTCAACGAAGACCTGCTTAAAGCGGTTTTGCAGAGCAACCCACACATTGTTTCCTCACCCAAAGTTTCAAGTATCTTGAAGCTTAGAAATAAACTAGAGCAAAAATTACTATTCAAACAGGCTGAGATTCCCCAAGCTGACTTTCTCAAACTCATTCCTCAATATTTTTCCACGGCCAGATCCCTGGATAAACTCTTTGAAAAGTTTCCAAAAGGCTATGTGTTGAAGTGGGCGATGGGGGGATATGATGGGAAGGGAAATTTTGTCTTAAAGGAAGGCGCCTCTGATACAAAGCTTCAAGAAGCTTTAGATTTTTGTGCAGCTGCTTTTAAAAACTGCGTGGATGTCTACGCCGAAGAGCTCATAGACTTTAAGCTTGAGCTAGCTCTTATGAGCTTCTATTCGGGCCAAGACAACAATCAGCATTTCTACCCCTTGGTGATCAGCAGGCAAAAAGCAAATATTTGCAAAGAAGTTTGGGGCCCAGCTCAGAAATTTGGAATTGTAGAACAGATTGAATCTCTCGCCCAAAGAGCCGCGAAAAAGATTCAGAATGCGTATCCAGATCTTCGTGTTTTTGGGGTGGAATTCTTTTTAGATGCGACCGGAAAATTACTGATCAACGAAATGGCTCCAAGAGTTCACAACTCAGGTCATTATTCTCAACTTTTCCCTAGAGCGAGCCAGTTTCACAATTGGCTTCGAGGCATGACCCAAT
This sequence comes from uncultured Bacteriovorax sp., assembly GCA_964640545.1. Classification (GTDB taxonomy): domain Bacteria; phylum Bdellovibrionota; class UBA2428; order UBA2428; family UBA2428; genus JBGSZX01. The sequence continues at coordinate 899 of CAZXHL010000134.1, forward strand.
CGGGTTATGAGAAATTTGACAAGGAAGTGCTGTTTTTGATGAGGAACTTTATTGGTAGTGGCGAAAATTTTCGCCCTCCGACACCTGAAGAGCTTGGTGAGCAGCAAGGACTTTACTGGTATGGCAAAACAGAAGTTAAAGCTGGAAGAAAGATGGGTCACGCCAATCACTGTCTCAAATCCGTGGAAGAGCTTCAAAAGAAGCGATCAGAACTTGAAGTGCAAGAAAAAGAGTTTTGGGATAAACTAAAACAATAGGTTTTAAGAAGGCAGGAAAAATGGCTGAGAAAAAATTTCTTTTCGATTCAACTAAATTAGAGGTCGCAATCGTCATGGGCTCAACCAGTGATTGGGAACAGATGAAAGCCGCTTCCGATATTCTTTGCGATTTTGAAGTCTCTCATGTCGTTGATATTGTGTCAGCACATCGCACCCCGGACAAGATGTTTGAGTTTGCCAAACAAGCTAAGGCCAATGGCCTCAAAATCATCATTGCTGGGGCTGGCGGTGCAGCTCATCTGCCAGGAATGATCGCGTCGAAGACAACTTTGCCGGTGATCGGCGTTCCCGTTAAGAACGGAGCCCTAAACGGTCAAGACGCCCTCTATTCAATCGTGCAAATGCCAAGAGGAATTCCTGTTGCAACGGTAGGCATTGGAAACTCAACCAATGCGGGACTACTTGCCACACAAATTCTCGCAGCTTTTGATGATAAGCTTTCAACAAAGATTGAGAACTATCGTAAGTCTCAAAGTGAAAATAGCTTGAAGTCTGGTATCTGAAAATTCATTGACAATACTCTCCCGTGGATCGACCATGTCTCCATGAGATATTTGCACACTATGGTTCGCGTAAAAGACGTCGACGCTTCTTTGAATTTTTATTGCAATTTATTGGGCCTTGTTGAGGTCAACAGGAAAGAAAGTGAAAAGGGGAGATTCACCCTGATCTTTCTTGGAACTCCAGAAGACAAAGCTAACTTAGACCTAAGCAAGGGGCGTCCTGCGCCACTACTCGAGCTCACATACAATTGGGATACTGAGAACTATGATGGTGGTCGAAACTTCGGACACCTGGCCTATGAAGTGGAAGACATTTACGCACTATGCGCCAAACTTAAGGAGAATGGTGTGACGATCAATCGTCCGCCTAGAGATGGCTACATGGCTTTTGTACGGTCTCCTGATGGTATTTCTATCGAATTACTACAAAAAGGTGAAGCGAGGCCACCGCAAGAACCCTGGTCCTCAATGGAAAATACGGGAAGCTGGTAAAGTTTCATACGGTTATACTTTTGAGAAACTACTGACCTAGAACATATGTGTTTTCATAGGTATCCCGAAAGCAGGGTCCCTCAAACTCAAATCTGTAGTAGGGCTTGTAAAAGGATTGAGATGAAAAAAATTGAACATCAACTCCTTCCTTTCCCCTTATTTGTATTCCGTTCAGCGCCGGAATGTAGCCCCAGCTAAAGAGCCTCGTCCCTTGAGCCATGTACTGCGTAATATCAAAATGCACCTGTGAAGAGTTCGAAGCAAAAGCCCCCTCAATCGTGTTCATGTCAGAAATCACATCACCGCCTTCTTCCCCCCAGATTCCATCGAGGGTAAAGGGGTGTGCATGGTACCAGGTAGCCCCTTGCCACCAAGGTTTTTTGATAGGCACCACATAAAGATCTGTGGGATCATCCAGCTCCGCATCACCAGTTAAACTTACGATTAGTTCTGACTTGATGAGGTATTCTGGACTGAGAATTCGACTTCTGTCGCAAGTATCATAAAAAATGGCATCGACAATTCTCTCAGCCAGAGATGATATATAGGCCTCTTCTCGGGTTTCTTCGATTTTTTTCTCATAAGAAGGCAGTTGAATGAGGGCATTTCTTTGAACCGTGGCGATGTTTGTCACCCATAACACTTCCTCCCCTCCGTGTGACTCGTTTGATCCCGAGACAATAAATGTATCTGATTCCGTGTCGATACTGATAGCCTCGTTTACGACAGAGGGCGGGCCACAACTTGCGATCAAAGCTGATAAACAAATATATCTTAGAAACTCCATTTTGCCCCCACATCAATTTGACTTCGGTTCAGAAAGCTATTCTCAAAACCAAGTCTAGAATTATAGGCCAGGGCCTGTTCATCAACTTCAGATTGTCTTTGTTTGTACTTCACAAAGTAGCTTGAGGATTCAAAGCGGTATCCTGACTCCAAGCTTCCCGAGAAAAAAGCTTCTGACTGAAAGTTAAGAGATAGGCCCGGAGCCGCAATATTTGAATCACCTAGAAGAACATGTTCGACCATAATTCTGCCGTAGAAGCCCGTTCCCAGAACCGCCTTCCACTCAAATCCAAGTCCCGTTGAAAAAGAGGCGTCTGAAGAAAAATTGGTTTGGCCTTCATCGTCGCCGAGTCGACTCCTGAGGCTTTTCCAGGTTTTGAAGCATGCATCCCACCGGATGGCTCCCGTATGGATGGCCAACTCCCCTAAAAAAAGAAAGCTCCAGCCTGCCAGTGGCGAATCAGCCATCTTTGGAATTCCATTATAGATCGCCTGAGGAAGCATCTTCCATTCGAACTGCTCACTACCGCCCCCAAAACCAATTCCGGCCTGAGTCGATGGTACCCATGAGTGCTTATGAAATTCCAAACCCAATAGATAGAGAATAGATAAATCAGAATCCTTCTTCTCATCTCTTGCCGAATGGAAGTACTGGACTCTAGCAAGGGGAGTTGAATCTTGCTCTAAGAGTGAATACGGAGTCACAGATGAAGTCTGTACTGAGGGGGTGAAAGTTAACCACAATGCGGAAGCGAAAAGCATAACTACTTTTACGGAGCGAATGGCCAAAACTAAAGGAACTTAGAGATGAGCCAGCCTTAAAACGTATTCAGCAAGTATACGGGCTAAAAATCTACTTCTCTTTAGAGATTTTGGAATCACCACGAGCAAAGATGGAGGCGACATACTGAAGAACGTCTGTCGCAGACACCTCGTCGTAGCCAAAGTTCTTGATCAAACGTGACTTCACAATATCAATCTTCTCTTGAGTGGCTTTGTCGACCACGTTTGAAACGAGAGTTGTGAGCTTGATCGAATCCTTTTGATCCTCAAAGAGCTTGAGCTCGAGGGCTTTGTGAAGGCGCTCGTTGGTCTTGTAGTCGAAAGTCTTCCCGTCGATAGCTAGAGCCCCGATGTAGTTCATGATCTCACGGCGGAAATCATCCTTACGGTTTTCAGGAATATCGATCTTCTCCTCCACAGAACGCATGAGCCTTTCGTCCGGCTCTTCGTATTGGCCTGTGTAGTTGTTTTGCACTTTCTCTTTCTGAGTGTAAGCCTTCACGTTGTCGATGTAGTTTGAGCAAAGTTTCGCAATCGCTTCTTCGTCTGCACTAATGGCACGTTGAACTTCGTTCTTCACGATGTCCTCGTATTCTTGTTTCACAATCGCAAGTAACTCTGTGTAATACTTCTTTTTGTCGTCGTTATTTAGAAGAGAGTGATTCTTCAATCCGCTTTCAAGCTCGTTCAAAACCATAAAAGGATTCAAACAACCTGAAGGTTCACCGTTCAATACGATCGCATTGGAAATCTTATCTAAGATATAACGAGGACCCATACCGTCGAAGCCTTCGCGGGAAACTTCTTTACGAAGTTCCTTCACGTTATCTTCTGTGTACCCTGGTAGGGTCTTCCCGTCATATAGCTTCAACTTTTGAAGCACACTTAGATTAGCCTTCTTAGGCGGTTCGAGGCGCGTCAGCACACCCCACATGGCAGCCATTTCCATGGTGTGAGGCGCGATATGCACTCCTCGAACACGATCCCTTGAAAAGCTTTTCTTATAAATCTGAGTTTCGAATTTCCACTTCGTGATGTACGGAATATCGATTTTGATCGTCCTATCACGAAGGGCTTCCATAAACTCATTGTTTTGAAGTTTGCGGTACTCAGGCTCGTTGGTGTGACCAATGATCACTTCATCGATGTCTGTCTGAGCAAATTTCTTAGGCTTGATCTTGTGTTCCTGGGAAGCTCCAAGCAAGTCGTAAAGGAAAGCTACGTCCAACTTCAGAACCTCGACGAATTCAATGATACCGCGGTTTGCGATATTGAATTCACCGTCGAAGTTGAAAGCACGTGGATCAGAGTCTGATCCGAAGATGGCGATCTTACGGTAGTTGATGTCACCAGTAAGCTCTGTAGCGTCTTGGTTCTTTTCGTCTTTAGGCTGGAAGGTTCCAATCCCGATACGATCTTTTTCTGAGAAGGTTAAACGACGCACGCGAACGTGGTTCATCACCTTGTTCCAGTCACCACCGTAGTACTTCATAAGCTCCGTGAACATGTAACGAGAAGCAGGGTTTAGATCGCCCTCAAGTTTAATTTTGAAGTCGTTCTTTTTGCTTTTGTGAAATTGCTCAAGGAACTTGTCACGCAAATCAAAAGGAATAAGTTTGAGAGGCTCTTCATTCATTGGGTCTGGCATTTCATCGAGATTTAATTCTGTCAGATGCTTGAAGGCTGGAATGTCTTTGCCATCTGGATTGATCCAAGAGAAAGTGTAAAGAGCTCCGGCCTCACTTTTAGAGTAATGTTCTAAGCCCTTCTTAAGCATACGAGCGATTGTAGACTTCGCAGACCCCACAGGTCCGTGAAGAAGTATGATTCGATTCTGAGGGCCGTAGCCCTTAGCCGCACTTTTCAGTACGTTTACAAGCTTCATCAAAGGAACTTCCAGACCGAATACGCCATCCAGACCATTTTCGATAGGATCATCGAAGAAGTTGTAGTGTGTGACTTTCTTTTTGAAGTCTATGGTCTCTTCTGAGCCATATGAGAGGATCATGTCGTACAAACGCTGATAAGCGTTTCTACATACCGTCGGATCCTCCGTAACGATATTGATGTAATCCTGGAAGCTTCCGGTCCAATGCTTCTTCTTGTAGTCATCAATACTGTAATTAGATTCAACAAATGCGTGGATGTCGATTCTCTCTGAGCCCATATAACTAGTATGACACCTTCCGGTTAAGCTCAGGTTAAGTTTCCATAAAAAATACATTTTCTTTTATGCGGCGCTAAAGGTTTTGCGCACTGTGCCGAAAGGAATTATGTGCGGGGCGTTAAACGCAGAGCACAACAAGGAGTTAACTAAATATGGCTAAAAAAGGACAAGAATCTAACCAGAATAACCAAGCAGCTGAAGGCCCAAAAGGCTGCAAAGCTGAAGACTGCAAGTCAAAGGCAAAGAAATTTGGTTTCTGCCTAGAACATTACGAGCTTTTCATGGCTGGCGTCCTACGCGGCGATGGCACGAAACCTGTGGATTACGGCCGCAAGCTTGATCAATGGAAGAAAAAACAGGCCCAAAAAGCCGCTTAATTTCGGACTAAACGGCGCCATCATTCCCGGCGCTATTTTGTCTCCTTCAACCCCGAAAGGCTTTGCCGAGCCTTTTGGGGATTTTCTATTTCTGCGCTATTCTATCAGCTGTGACCATCAGCAACACTCGTAACGACAAATATCGATACAAAGTAGGGGTAGGGTCTTCCGACCTCACACCCCTCGCATCTATTGAAGCCTACCTGGGCAACAAACTTATTCCTGTTGTAAACATTTCCTCAGGTGGTACCGCACTTCTGCTCACCGATGAAATGCTTGAAAACTATGAAATCGGTGATTTGATTGACGCTTCAATTTCCATTCGTGAACGCGCTTTCCCCATGCAACTTGAGCTCAAAAACGTAGGCGAAGATGGCAGGGCAAATTGCTCCTTCCTAAACGCACCTCCAGCATTTCAATCTGCGCTTAAAGAATTCTTAGGCCCCAAACATCTAGGAGCCTCCATTCAGCACAACAGAACCCATACCAATATTGAAGAGGCTCTTGAGTTAGAAGATGAAGCCAAGGCCTACGAAGCTTACACGGGGATGAACCAAACAGGAGTCTTTGTTTGGATGGCAGAAGATCGAAGGCTCTTGAAGCTTTTGGCTGTAAGTCGTGATCTTGTCCTAGCCTGGACGCCGGCAGCGGGGACCCAAACGGGCAAGTTAAGCTCTCAAGGCAACATTCACGACATGAAATTGCTGGAATTCGATTTGCCGCCAGCCA
>CAZXHL010000135.1:0-7006 GCA_964640545.1 uncultured Bacteriovorax sp.
TGGTAAACGCTTCCGATCACGTCTTTTACTGTGGCGACACGCCCGTCTTCTCGTTTTCGCTCAGCGAAAACAGATGACGAAAACGCAAAAAGAACCATTAAAATCGAAGGAACAATCACTGACTTAAAGCCGTGTCTTAGGGTTTGCATGTTTCCACAATATATTAAGGAACGGTCACAATTATAGTTAAGTTTGTATGAAGCCTTAGTCCGCGCCTCAGGAGGCACGTGCTTCACAACATCTTAACAAATATTTGACTTAAAAAGCCTTAGTTCCGCTATTTCCCCATGAAAAATTCCTTTGAGCTTTGATAGAATAGAGATAAGGCCGATAAGTCCTTATGCTTTGTATTTCGCTGAACGGGGGATCAGCTCAATGATTGACGACAAAAATAAAACAAATATAGAACTCAATAGCGATATTGAAAAATACTTCCTAGATGCATGCCATGATGTGTCCTGCAAACAAGGCATTCAGATGTCTGAGTCTCTCACTCAATACCTAGCTTCGATGCTTCGCCGTTTTGTTTCTAGCGCCAATTTCTTCGAACCGGAAACTGATCCCTATACAAAGAAAACAAAAAACGCGATTCCAGCCGTTGGCACGAAACTTTTGGAGGCCAATGCCCTTGGAAGTTTCGAGCAACTCGTAGAAATGCAACAAGTAGGCGACCTCTCACTTTTTACATCAGGATTTTTCAATGAAACTCTTGATCGCCGCATGCTTGATATGGACTTCTATTCGGCAATCGGCGGACAGGCTTACCAACGTGCTGGCCAAATTCGAAATTCAATATCCAAAGAACAAGCGCTAAACGTCTATTTTGAACTATCAGAAAAATTCTTGGGGCTCAGCGAGATCCTCTCAGAGCTTTCGGACCAAAGATATTTGAACTCCCAAAAGGATCAACTTCGCCTCTACGAGAAGTGGCTGTCCACAGGCAACCCTCGCATTCAGCGCATGCTGCGTGAAGTGGGCATTATGAGTTCCAGCCAGCGTAGTGAAAGTTGAGGAAGATCGCACTGATTTATTAGCTTGCGAAACCACCAATGCTCGACACTCTCAAATATTTTCAAAATCTTCTAGAAGACTTCTATGGAGCCAAAACGAACTTGAATGTTTGTGATTTTGTGAAGTTCGTAGAAAATCCTTCGAAGCTAGCCTCGATGCAGGTCTTACAACACAACGAACGTCGAGACATCGACCTGGCGATCCTCCTCGATCGAGACATTTTCAGCGCAAGCCGACCTAAGTCGTCGATGCACTGGGGAATTATCGCAGAAGAGCTCAGCCATTTCATCTACCTCGCCTTCAACCACAGGCGGGGACGTGACATCACAAGTTTTGAGATGGAGCTCCAATCAGAAATTGACCGCGTCGTTCTGGCTAGAGAATTTTCTTCTGTAGAAAAAAGAGTTTCTACTGCGCCTACAGAATTCAACGCCCATCATGCCCTAAGAACTTTGCTGACATCTCCCTATGAAGAAGGAAGTATTTACGAGAAAAGCCGCATCCTTGCTGCAAAATACATGAAAACCTTTTCCTCTGGAGACATGACTCATTTTAGCTCTCAAGAAAAGCAGAAGTTATGTGACTTCTTCCACAGCGACCTCCCCAAAAAACTTCACCTCGTTCGAAACTCCAAGGAAAGCAGCAGCTCTTCAGATGTCTGAAAAAACTGTCCTTCGCAAAGCTCCGCGCGCCGTCCTTAAGCAGCCTGTCACGATCAACGATGAAACCGCTCTGATGATGAACGCCTCCGTTACTGGAGCGCGCTTTCGCATCAAGACCGATGGGTTTGCCCTCGATCAAAAACTTACAGCTGTATGGCCGCTACTCCACGGCGGCACAAAGATCGAGCTGACAGGGACTTGTGTCTGGCTAGGCGACGAAGAAATTGGCCTGCGCTTTGATCATCTCAGCTCACGCGCACTAAAGCTCATCGAAGCGATGGTTCGCTTCCACCGCTCGCAGTAGAGGGCCATCGTTCAAACCCAGCAAACTGTGGCGACGACGCGTTTAAAAATAGTTTTATTTGATCACTCGAAGGCGATTCCAAGTGATAGGAATGCCTTTGTCGCCCTTGGCGTCGGGATCATCATTCGTTACGATGCGAAGTCTTTGGCGAACTTCATCGCGAGACATCGCGCCCTTTTTCTTGAAGATGCGGCGACCAAAGCCCCCGCCCCCACCACGAAGATTAGGTCCTTGAGTCTTGAGCATAATGTAGCCCGCGAGCATTCCGCCCAAGTGGACCAAGTGTGCAACTCCAGAATCTGAGTAGAAAACGGCTGAAACAATTTCGATCAATGTGAGGATCATCACAAATTGCTTGGCCTTCATCGGCAAAACAAAAAACACAAGCACTGGTGCTTCCGCGTATAGAATTCCAAAAGCCACGAAGAGGCCATAGAGCGCGCCTGAAGCGCCAATGATTGGAATAACGCCCGACCCAAAAGACCCTCCGAAGAGTAGCCCCACAACCCAAATCAAGGTGTGCAAGACCGCACCGCCTAAAGCACAGACCGCATAGAATTTGAAAAATGTTTTCGAGCCCCACCTGCGCTCAAGCTCCGTGCCGAGCATGTAGAGAATGAAGAGGTTGAAGAGCAAATGCATCATGCTTCCGTGAAGGAAGGGATAGGTCACAAGTTGCCAGATATATCCTGAAAAGAACGATACGGGAGCAAAACCAAAAGTTTGCTCGACCGCGATGCCTCCGAACTGACGAAGGCTAAGCTGTAAAATAAAAACAGCCACGTTAAGCATCAGTAGAATTTTCACTACTGGACTTAGACGTGGCTGCTGAAATCCGATTCCTGACACCTGAAAAGTCTTAACCTTTCAGGTGCGATAAATCAAAAGACTTCTGCCTAGGCAGAAGGAATTAATCCCTCAGGATTAAAACGCCTTACCGATTTTGAAGGTGTATGTAAGAGCACCAAAATCGATGTCGAAGTCACCGTTAAGCGTTGTGCTTGTGTTGACTGACAATGAAGTGTCAAGCCATGCCACGATAGGAAGAGTGATGTCTGGCTCCAAGTACAAGCTCACGTCGCCCAATGCTCCATCTTTACCAGGAGCTCCACCAGTATATTTCTGAGAAAGAGCCGTGTATCCACCTACAGTCCAACCTTTTGCGATCTCGTAAGAAGGGTTCAACTCAAGTCCCCATGAGAAAAGAGTGTTTCCTTTTTGAGTCCCACCAGGAGTTGTAAGTTTCTGATAACCAGAATCCACAAGGCCAATGGTCACACTAGGCTTCCAGTAGAAGCTAAATTTCTCCATTTTCTTCGTGAATCCGAGACGGTATTGAAGAGTTCCGAAGCCACCCTGAGTGGTTTCAGCCATAGGAAGAACCCAACGGTATCGAGCTTCACTTTCCCATCCGCTCAAGACATTTAGACCCTTTTCAACAGCATTCACGCGCAAGAAGCCATGACTTTGGTCAAAGTCGCCTTCGCCAGCAGAGATGTAAGTAAAAGTTGTATAAAAGTCTGCGCTCAATGACCACTTATCCGAAACCTTGTTGCTGATAGCCAAGAAGGAATATCCACCGAGGTCGACTTTTTGCTCGGTACCGCCTTTAGGCGTCGTGCGGCTGTAAGTTGTTCCTAATTCATGATACCCGCCCCACTGTGCGTGAGCAGATGAAGTTGCCAAAAGAAGGCCGAGGCCTAATGAGAGTGATTTGATTGTGTTGCGCATTTTTTTTTCTACCTACCTTATTTTTTTTCGTAAATTCTTCCAAGTGGCCAGAATTGTCAAAACAATTCAGCCTAAAAAACTCTTACTTCGTTCTTATTTCCCTATTCCTGGGAACTTTGCAAACGGAAGTTTCAATGTTGATTCCAATCGAAGTAGTTCATTGTATTTGGCAATTCGCTCACTTCGGCTGGCTGATCCTGTTTTAACTTGGCCACATCCCGTTGCTACAGCGAGATGAGCAAGACAGGTGTCTTCCGTTTCTCCGCTGCGGTGCGATACGACGGAAGCCCACTGATTTTTGCTCGCAAGATGCATCGTTTGAAGCGTTTCAAGGAGCGACCCCACCTGATTGAGCTTGATCAAAATCGCGTTGCCCGCCTTTTCATCAAGTCCGCGCTGAAGTCTTGCAACTTGAGTGACGAACAAGTCATCGCCCACGAGCTGAATTTTGCTTCCAAGCTTTTCAGTCCCAAGAGTCCAAGACTCCCAGTCATCTTCCGCAAAACCATCTTCGATCGAAACGATCGGATATTTCTCGGCAAGACCTGCGTAGTATTCAACAAGTCTGTCGCCCTTCACAGACCCTAATTCTGGATCACGAAATTCGTAGCTGCCATTTTTGTAAAATTCGCTTGATGCAACATCGAGCGCTAGTGAAATTTGATCGCCCAAACGGTAACCCGCAGATTGAATTGCCGAGCTGATAAGCTCAAGCGCCTCAGCATTGGATCCAAGACGTGGAGCGAATCCACCTTCATCTCCAACAGAAGTTGCGAGACCTTTAGCAGAAAGAATTTTCTTCAAGTGATGAAACGTCTCAGCACCCGCGCGCAAAGCTTCCGCAAAAGTCTCAAAGCCATGGGGAACAATCATGAACTCTTGGATATCAAGACCGTTGTCAGCGTGTGCGCCTCCGTTGATGACGTTCATCAATGGAACAGGAAGTTTCATCTCACAGTCATAACCAATGAGCTTGGCTTGCTTGTTGATCCAAGTCGCAAGCGTCTCACCGCAGTGTTTGCTCATCGCAACAGCCACCGCAAGAGATACTCCTAGAATAGCGTTTGCACCCATGGAAGATTTGTTGTCTGATCCATCCACTTCAAGAAGCTTGGCATCGACGACTCGAAGATCATCCGTAGAAGTTCCCTTGAGTGCAGGCCCCAACTTTGTGTTCACGTTTTCAACCGCAGTGAGAACGCCTTTGCCGAGGTAGCGCGATTTGTCACCATCACGAAGCTCGAGAGCCTCATGCACACCGGTGGATGCACCAGAAGGAACGATGGCTCTTCCGACCACACCAGAGTCGAGTTCGACCTCAACCTCCACAGTGGGGAAGCCCCTAGAGTCCAATACTTCACGTCCAATGATATTTACGATTTTCGACATACGCGCTCATAGGTAGCACGCGGATTTGCACACGCCAAGTCGTAAAAAAATAGAATATCTACAATGATTTATGAAGCTAAAAAGCCATTGAAATTACTGGAGCGAAGTATAAGTTTACGCAGCCTTTTTGCGCTTCGGTGCAAACAATTGAAGCGGGTAGGGAATGCCACTGGTTTCTATCATCTCCCTGAAGCTCGGCATATTGCCGCAAGCCCTATGCTCACCAATGATTTTGCCATCGGCATCCACGCCCGATTGCTCAAAGCGGAAAATGTCGCGATTGATGTAGGAGTCTTTTTCATTGATTCCCGTGATCTCTGAAATGTGTGTGATCTTACGACTACCATCTCGAAGGCGGTTGGCCTGGACCACAATATGGATGGCATCCGCCACCTGTGAACGAATGACGTGCGCAGGAACTCCTGAGTCCGCAATCATACAAAGCGTTTCCATTCGGTTCATGGCCTGCTCGGGATTGTTGGCGTGGAGTGTTCCCATGGAACCATCATGACCCGTGTTCATAGCCTGAATTAAGTCGAGCGCTTCACCGCCACGAACCTCACCGACGATGATGCGGTCGGGCCTTAAGCGTAGAGAAGCTTTTACAAGGTCACGAATGGTGACTTCGCCTTTACCCTCAAAGTCTTTGTGTTTGGTTTCGAAGCTCACAACATGGTTAGACTTGATCTGTAATTCCGCCGTGTCTTCGATAATTAATAGTCTTTCGTTTCCCGGAATACGTGAGCCCAGAACGTTGAGCAAAGTCGTCTTACCAGAACCCGTTCCACCACTAACAAGAATGTTTCTCTTGAGTATCACACAAAGATCCAAGAACCTTGCCATGTCTGCCGTCATCGCACCAAAGTTGATCAAGTCTTTGAGTCCTAATTTCTCTTTAGAGAATTTACGAATCGCCATGGTCGGACCGTTCTTCGCACAGGGCGGAATGACCGCACAAATACGAGAACCATCGGGAAGACGAGCATCAAGAATTGGCTCTTCTTCTGTAATCGGCTTGCCAACAAATTGTGAAATATTTCGAATAGCGGCGGTCAAGGCATCTGCTGATGAAAAGATGAACTCTGATTTGTGGATTTTACCTTTGATCTCGATGAAGATTTCTTTGTGACCATTGATCATAATCTCTGTCACACTCGGATCATCAAGCAGCGACTTGATCGGCTTCAAAAACTCGCCAACGGAGTCTTCGAAAACCGTCGATGTCCTTAATTCTGAATCTTCACTCATGATGTATTCTTATCGGCTATTTTGGGCAGGAAATTTAGCTCTTAAACCTCGCGCTTAAATGCCACGGCATGCTTCAAAGCATGACTTTGGCACCCCTTGACTCGTTGCGGAGGCCGCCGTGGGAGGCTTAAGCGTGGGCGACTTTCCAGCGAGATGGGGCCTTCTGGCGAATCAAGCCGTCGGTCTCAGCCCAACACTGCATAGACTGCAAAAGCACTGCGAGTAGCGCGTAGTGCTCATAAGGACCTAGCTTTGCGAGCATAACTTCACGCTCTTTGCGCTTTCCTTGCTGAGTCATCGAGAAAATCTTCCCAAGACAAAGAGTCGCCTTTGCAGAGTAAAGTTGAGCAATGGCTTTCTTCTCATTTTTCGGGAGTTTAAAGTAACGGCTCAACCTACCTTGTGAAGATAGGAGCTCAAGCACCTCTTCCCAAACGGTGTCACGGGCCTTGATTTCATTATTATTCGACATGAGCGTTCTCCCTTCCATGGATTTCGCCGCAACTATTATTAACTGCGTGGCTCAACTCTGCCAGGGCAACAGGCTCTGACTTCTATCTATCTATTCGGAAGGTCTTAACGAAAACTTTACTGTGCGCGGTAAAAAGTGTATGGGCTCGAAATACAACGAAAAAACCCTCTGATCTTATGACCAGAGGGT
>CAZXHL010000136.1:0-6823 GCA_964640545.1 uncultured Bacteriovorax sp.
CTAAGTGGAGGGTTCTGGCGCCAGCTCTATGGGCCGCAGCTATTCCATTCCCGGTCAACGAACGAGGCCCTGTTGAATGCTCATATAGTGCCGAGAAACCACCCGTCGCGAGGATAGTAGCATCCGCTGTGACAGCATCAACATGTCTGCTTTGCTGGTTGAATATATAAGCACCAACACATTTTCCAGCTTTATAAACCGAGCTTTGTCGTTGGTCGTGCCGATTGCTCAACATAAAATCAACAAGCATACCTTCTAGGACTTTGATCTTCGGATTACTGAGAACCAAAGCGTCTAGGTGTTTCATGATATTTAAACCGGTGTGGTCTTTGACGTGCAAAATTCTAGCTTTTGAATGAGCAGCTTCTAAGGCAAGGTCTGGGTCGAATTCAATTCCAGCACTTTCAACAAGCCACTTCTGAATGAGTGCTTCACCATCACTAGTTATCGCATCAACAGCCTTTGAATTGTTGATCGCGCATCCCGATTCAAAAATGTCTCTCTTAAAATCATCTGCATCATCCGCCGTTGGCTTAACAATGCCACCCTGGGCCCAGCTACTAGCTCCGTTGCTATCACCTTTCACAAGCGTGACGAAAAGGCCTTCTTGTGCAGCTTTCAGAGCTGCTATCGAACCAGATAGACCCGACCCAACAACAAGAACCGACTTCGTGTTCATCGTTTGATATCCAAACCTATATCTGCTGAGACCACCGAGTGAGTTATGGACCCCATACTCAACCGAGAAATTCCAGGAATCACATATTCCGCAATGTTGAGGCAGCTAAGGCCCCCTGATGCTTCGAGCACGGCATCCTTAAGCACGGGAACGATTTCTCTAAGCTCCGCAGGATTAAAATTATCCAGCAAGAGATGCCTAGCACCAGAATGATAAAGTTCAATGGCTTCCTCTGGTGTGTCCGCTTCAAAAATCGCGTTGTCTATGACAGGTGCATATTCGGCAGATTCACGAGCCCATTTTTTAAGTTCAGGGAATCCAGAACCGATCTCAGTAAGCATGTCTTTGTGATTGTCTTTGAACATCGCGCGGCTTTGAAGTTCTAGGCGATGTACATGCGCACCACCTACTTGGCATGCGAAAACTTGGTACGACCGTAAGCCCGGTAAAGTTTTGCGAGTGTGGAGCAATATTGGTTTTTTGTACTTTGCTTTTTCGGCTTCGGTCCATTTTGCGTATTGCTCATCAATCACCTCTGTAATCGCAGAGACTTCTGTTGCGATACCACACACATGTTGCAGAATATTTAGGATGGTTCTTTCGGTTGAAAGCAACGCAAACGCTGGTGCACGTGCCTTGAGAATGATGGCTTTTTCTTCGAGTCTTGCCCCATCATCTTGGAGGCTAAGCAGGTCCCATTTTAGCTCTTTGCAAACTTCTTCTAAAAAGTCATGGCCCGCAAAAACAATGGGGTGCCTGTTCGATAAAGTGAACTCATAAGTTTTTCGAGGATTGATATCTTTTGAATGAAAAAAATCAGAGCAAATACGGCTAGTAATGTCTTGGTGCCATTGATCTTCTTCAAGCGCATAGTTGAGAAGTTTGAGCCAGTCTGGTTGGAGCCAATCTTGCTTGTTCATGTCCATCTTTCCTATTTTTGCAGAGCGAGCATGCGCTCGAGAGCCAATCTCGCCGGAGCCTTTATAGAGGCCGGCATGGGAACAGGTTCTTCAGTCTCTAAGTTTCTGAGGGTCCTAAGTACTTTGTGCATATCCACCATATACATCGTGGGACACAACGACCTAAAAAGTAGCTCTACCTTTACGTCTGGGCACTCTTTGTTAAGTCTCTCGACCATGTTTACTTCGGTTCCGACAAATACTCTTGAACCTTTGGGGAGACCTTTTACATATTTTTCTAAATAAGCCGTGCTTCCTACGGCGTCCGCAAGATCTACAACTTCTTGCTCACATTCAGGGTGAACCGCAATCAGTGAACCCGGAAAGTGTTTGCGAATGAAGTTAACATCTCGTGCTTTGAACTTCATGTGAACAGGGCAATGTCCATTCCATAAAATCATCTTCACACCATCAAGTGATTCAATCCCACCATTTGCTTTAGACGGATACCAAACCACCATCTCTTCTGGCTTGAGCCCCATAGCTTTGCCGGTGTTGCGACCCAAATGTTGATCAGGAAAGAAAAATGCTATGTCCCCTTGAGACCAGGCCCAGCTAAGAGCTTTCTCTGCATTACTGGAAGTGCATACAAGTCCGTTGTTCTCTCCAGTAAAGCCTTTTAGAGGAGCGTGAGAATTCATATACGTCACAGGAACTAGAGTTCTACCGTCGAGGTCGTTTCTTGCGTTGAGAATTTTCCACGCCTCCAGGACAGCTTCCATGGGAGCCATGTCTGCCATCGGACATCCCGCCTCAGGTTCTGGATGAAGAACGCGCTGATCATCACGGCAAAGTATCGCAGCACTTTCTGCCATAAACCTCACACCACAAAAAACAATGTGCTTTACACCAGGAGCTTCGGCCGCCGCTTTTGCGAGACCGAAGGAGTCGCCTATTTCATCGGCGATCGATACGATGCCATGTCTTTGGTAATGATGTCCGAGGATCATAAGCTCTGAACCCCATTTGGCTTTCAAGGCTTTGATTTCATCAATAATTTCTCGGTCTTCAATTAAGGACATAGATCCAAGATTAGGACGGCTTTGTCCTGCTTGTCACGCAGTATTCGAATACCAGAAGGGCGCTGATCATGTTGCGCCCAGCGTTAAGTCAAGCATGTGGAACAAGCTTCGGGATAGACCAAGGTGGTTGAAGCTACTTCTTCAGGGCTTTTCTCACGCGAGAAGTAACATCTTCTCGGATGATATAAAAGCGGGCCAAAAGCTCTTCTCCAAGCACTTCTTTTAGGCCGTTGTATTCTTCCTTGTCGAGACCAGCGAGGGTCTCACTGCATTTGATGTACTTGTCTAGGAAAGGCTTTGTTTTGGAAAGTGGTGCATCTTTAGCAAGGCCTTGCAGTGAGCTGATAGCTTCTTCGCGAGTCTTCAGTGCTTCTTCTCGCTTCGACTGAATCTCATTCAATTTAGCGATGACATCTTTTTCTTGTTTAGGGCTGAGCTTAAGCTCATCAGCTAAGTGCCAATAGAAAATTTTGTTGAGTCGATCTTTCATCCCCGCTTTGTCTTGGACGTCTTCAGCGTAAGCTGCATCCGCGACAAACAAGGTTGAGGCCAAAACACTAGAGACCACAACACCAGTTGTTAGAAAGGTACAGAAAACTGAACGCAAAATGAACGGAAGGCAAAGACTCTCCGGAAAACTATTCCGGGGTGTCTTTGCCTTTAAAGTACGATTTAAAGTGAGAAATCGATAGAGCATATTCATCGAAATCCCAATATAACATTCTTCATCCGCATTGCCAGTTAAAGATCTCCCTTGTATCCAAGGCTCTTAGCCACATTGGCAAAAGCCTCGTCAGCTCGCTCAGGATTTAGAGCTAGATCCGCAGCTAACGCATCAGCTCCGTCTGCTTGCAGCTGAACACCAATATCAGCTACCGAGGCAATCCATCTAGAAACCACTTGAGAGTCCCCATTTTTTGCTGTCTGCACCAAAAAGTCATCTGATGCCGATGGGGCTTCTAGAGTCTTTACTGTTTGAAAACTCATGACGGCTACAAAAACAGCCATGGCTCCTGATACACTCCAAGCGAGGCCACGAGACCCGGCAAAGCCTCCAATTAACTTGGCCGCCCAAGTGATTTTAATTTCCTTTTCCACATGAACCTTAGAGTCTAGCGGAAGCTGCTCTCTAAGGGCTTTTAGCAAATGTGTCTCATACCCTGCTGGGGGTTCAATTTGCCCGTAATGAGAGGGGTCTTCTGCAATCTCTTGGATCATCCGCTCTAATTCAGCGTCTTCATCCAGACCGACCTCTTTTAAAAGGTTTTTATATTTATCGGTCATGATCGTAATCCTCCTGCAAGCTTTCAAAAGCCTGCTTTACTTCCTCGTAAGCTCTCCCTCCCTGTGAAGCTTTAAGGATCTTTCTCAAATTTAGTACAGCATGACGAAAATTCGCTTTTGCCGTATCAAAAGGACATTCCATTGCCGCCGCAACTTCTTTAAAACTCATGTCTTCAAAGATCCTCAATTGCAGCGCTATCCTTTGTTTCTCTGGAAGCTGGTCGATCGTCCACTGAAGGACTTCTGAAGTTTGTGCTCGCTCCAATCCTGAGAAATCTGCGTGGGTTACTCCCATCTCCGCTTCTTCCAGATCGACTCGAGACTTCATATGTTTGGATCTGAGGGCGTTCTTCGCTGTGTTGGCTGTGATTCTCAAAAGCCAGCTTTTGAAGGCAGAATCCCCCCGGAAACTGTCTATTGCTTTGTGGGCTTTTAAGAAACTGTCCTGAACCACATCGTCGGTCGCGCCATGGTCTTTCATAAACCGGAAGGCCATATTGTAGGCCGCTCGGTAATGAAGTCTGACAAGTATCTCGAACGCTGAGCCATCTCCGTCTTTGACTCTTTGTACGAGCTCCGTGTCCTCCATGAAAACCTCTTTTCCTGATCACTTCAACAATCTCCTAGCTTTCGCTAATTAGACACATTGATTCCTGATCTGGGTTAAAGCCTCCGACA
The DNA here is from genome assembly GCA_964640545.1 of uncultured Bacteriovorax sp. Classification (GTDB taxonomy): domain Bacteria; phylum Bdellovibrionota; class UBA2428; order UBA2428; family UBA2428; genus JBGSZX01. Next base: position 4,623 of record CAZXHL010000136.1, read on the forward strand.
AATAAAAGTGAAAAAAATCATAAACATTTGATTTTATTAGAAATTAAATTTCACTCCCAAAGTAGTGTTTCCGTTTTCGGTGATTCCCATCATCGGCATGGCCTGCCAGGTATTGGAGTTTTGAGACATATGAGCCAGGTAAGGTTGAAGGCTCTGTTTGACCCCAAGGTCGATCGGGTCATCGTCATATTCATCTCGAATATCTCGTCCGGGACCAGATTTGCTTGGCTCACTCATGGCCGGAGAATAAACCACGTAGGCTCCAAGAAGGATTCCGATATATAGCCCTAGACTCGCTCCAACAGCGACATTTCTAGTTTTGGTGCTGGGCTCTTCATAGAATGCGAGAGAGGCTAATCCTGTGAGGGTCCCAGCAATAACTCCATAAGTTGTTGTGAGCATAAAGGCTTGAAGGGCTCCGCTAGGCTTGGCACTTCCTTTTTGAGCGAAGGTTGATGGCGAATGGAATGTCAAGACCAACGCCAGGCATAGTCCCAAAATCTGCGACATCCATTTCGAATGATTCGGTCTCTTAAATGAAGACAGAAAAGAAGATAGAAAAGCCATTAAGTTAAAAGTAACAGGGATTTGCCACAAATTCGACGCCCCCTGACTTTTTTCTCCAAATAAGTGCCCAATTCACTTCGCTATGGGGAAATCTTCTCCTTAGCGCTTGCAGAGCACGAAGTTGCCTCTGAAACTGAGTTTTCGAAATAATAGCCCCACCCCACATAGATGCGTGGCGTCGATATTTCACCTCTAGAATCCAGATCTTCCCCATCGGATCGCTTGCAATGATGTCGCATTCGATACCCGCAATCTTCTGTGATCTTGCAAGAATGGACCAATGAAGACCCTCAAGTTGTTTTGCAATTTCATTTTCAGATTTCTGCCCTAGTTGGTTCATTTACTGTCCTTTGCAAACAAGGAGCCAATTTTTTGAATACAAAGATTTTGCTACGTGTCTTGATTCGAAAAATCGAAATTTTTATAATTGAAGTCGAGCTAAAACTCATAAAACGCTTTTTTTTAATTAATTTTATCAAGGAGGGTGACTATGAATTTTAAAGACATTTCCAAACAAACAAAACAACTATTCCAAAACTCCAAACATACCTGGATCAAAGTTCGAGAAAATCCACCCAAAGTCTACTGCCAGAGTTCTGGCGTGATATCTTCTACTTTTCTAATGGATCCGGATGAAAGAATGAAGGTCGAATCGGCTGTTCGAAAAACAATCGACCTCTATATGGATGTGGTATTTCCAGCTGGACCGGGCAGGTACTATGCGGAGTTTAAAAACAACATTGAAACGCCAGGGAACTACAGCTGCAAGCTGGAGCTTAGTTTCAAACATCAAAAATGGATCGGCAACGGGAGCGGAACCCATGCTATGGAGGCTCTTGATGCAGCCTTGGAGCGTTGCAGGCGTCTTCCTGAATCTAGAGCGAGGTACTCAGATGATGATGAGGCTGCTTAGGGTAATTTAAATCCATCTCAATTTGGGGGCTGAGGCCCTAGACATCGGCCCCTATTCCGATATTCAATCGTTTAGCTCGGAAATGTTAAGAAAAATATACCAAAGCTTAACTTGGGACTAACAGCACTCTTATGCATAATGAATTAAGAGTTATGAAAACGATGATTCAACTACCTCTAAAAAAACGCATGATACCTATATGCCTTCTACTTTTACTTTTGCCAGACGTAGGTTTGGCTGTGATGAATCACGGAAGCAGCGACACTCGTGACCTGGGGTTTGAAGGATCTTCCTGTCTACCGCCTGACATATCAAACAAATTTGCTGTCGATACTGATGGCGGAGATGCAAACGGATCCGGGACTCATCAGTCTCAAATTAGCTATGGTAAAGATTATGGGTTTAATCCTGATCCCAACAAATTTATGGGAGCTGTCGCCATTGATCCAAAATTAAAGCTGAAGGCGTTTGATGTTGTGTGTTATGAGAACACCGCAAACGGAAAACAAACCTGTGGGTTTGTTTTTGATAATGGCTACACATCTGAGCAAATGAAGTCTGGAGTTAAACCGGATAAGCCTGCGGAGGCCACGGCCCTAGTCCATAAACAACTTGGGGCGACTCACGCCACAGGCGCAGGCACCTCTCTCGGCAGTACCACCATATAATGAGTCGATGAAACCTGTTCAGAGTGAATCTGAACAGGTTTTTTTAGTTTAAA
>CAZXHL010000137.1:0-5054 GCA_964640545.1 uncultured Bacteriovorax sp.
CGTTGGCAAGAAGCTCGTTTATGTCTTCAAATCTTTCTTTCTGGCCATTAGCCATCAGATAACCTGTGATTCCCAGCCCCAAAGCACATCCCATCATAATGATGGCTGCCCAGCTAGAGGCCGGATTGTGGCCATCCCATCGTCTTTTGTCTCCAGAAACAATGCCTTTGATGTATGCAAACAATTCTGGGGGATGAAGGGCGAAGGAGGCAAATCTCGCGTATTTTGTACCCACAACTCCCCAAACAAGCCGTAGCAGAACCGTAAATCCCAGCAAGAAGCCTGCTAGCATGTGATACGCAAAAACTGGCGAATCATCATCAATGGTCTTTGCTATGGCAAATGCGGTAATGAACAGTCCGGCAAATAGCCAGTGAAAGGTCCTGGTTGGTAAATCGTAAACAAGTTGCTTTTTCATGTTGTCTCCTATCATCGCCAACAGTTGCGCGTTAGCTAGGTCTATATTCGTACGTTTGGCCAGAAAGATCCATTTGGCATATGGACTATGGCCTTAGGTTTCAAGCACATAGGTCATTTGTCCAATTCACAAAACCACACTCGCACCGATATTATTTCAGGTGCGGCGAGAACATTGCGTCGCCAATAAGGAGAAAAGAAAATGAAAAAGAAACTTATCATCGCAGCCATTCTAGGCCTCACAGGGACCGCACACGCCAAAAAGAGTTGTACAGACCAGCCCAAGGACAAATGGATGACTGAAGAGGCGTTTAAGTCCAAGGTAGAAGGGCAAGGGTACAAAATCCGCAAATTTAAGCAACCTGGCACTTGCTATGAAATCTACGGAACAAACAAAGAAGGGCAGAAAGTTGAAGTCTACTTCAACCCTGTAGACGCATCAGTCGTAAAAGAAGAGATCGACTGAGCCAAAATTAACTAAGCTGAAGGTGAAAGTTTGGCTTCGGAACATGCCTTCGGAACTACAGAGCTGTCTTTAGCGCTCTTTCAAAGCGTTGAAGCATTGAATCGGGGTCGCCCGTGAAGCCCATGCTAAATCTCAACAGGCCTGGGCTGAGATCCATCGCTGCCTGCTCATCTTCAGGAATTTCGCTTGAAGTGCTGAGCGCGGGGCATGTGACTAGCGTTCTAGAAAAGCCGAGCGAAACCGCGTACAACGCAAAGTTGTCTTTCTGTAGTTGGGATGCAATTTTGAAAGCGCGCTCAGGCGTTTCAAGGTCGAGAGTCAACATGGCACCGTAGCCGTAGGATGTATCAAAGTATTTGTTGGCTCGCTCGTGGTGTTTGTGGTTTTCCATGCCGGGGTAGGCAACGGCGATGCCTAATCTATCGGCAATTTGTGCGGCCTCAAGTGCCCGTTCTGAATGACCTCTCATGCGCAAATGTAAGTGATCAAGACGCATATAAAGTTCATGGGCAATTCGAGGATCCATAACAGCACCACCAAGCATGATGGGACCACTGTTGATGTCTATAAGGGCATCAATAAAATCCTGACTCGCGCAAACGGCCCCCGCAATAAGATCACTAGAACCCGATATAAATTTCGTACAAGAATGAACCACAACATCAGCACCCCAATCCTTTGGAGTCGCGAGTAAAGGGGCAAAGGTGTTGTCGACAATGACCGTCACTTCAGGATGGCGTGCTTTGAATTCCTTAATGGCTCCGAAGTTTGCAATGTTGAGCATTGGATTGCTCATGGTTTCCAAATAAAGAACTTTGGTCTTGGGCGTAAAGAGGGCTTCAAGATCTTTCAGACTATCGAAGTTTGAAAAACTTACGTCTATGCCTCGTTTAGGCATGATATTTTTCAAGAGGGCGTAGGTGCCGCCGTATACCACACTATGGGCGATCATGTGGTCACCGTGGACTAAGACATTTTCTAGAGAAGCGGATATAGCCGCCATTCCGCTGGCTACGCCAAGTGCCGCTGGATAGCCTTCCATTGCTGCGATTTTCTTACTAAACATTTGGACTGTTGGGTTTGAGTGACGGCTATAGAGGTAGCAGCCTTGCATTTCGCCTTTGAAGGCTCGAGGCATGTCCTCTGGGTTCATAAAAGTGGATGTGGCTGCCACATCAATAACTGGCACCACACCTCCTTCTTCTCCGAAGAATTGAAGGTCTCGAATGCGTTGAAGTTTTTGGCTTAAGGTATCCCCAGTCATAGCTAGCAATATGCTCGATATTTAGGTGACTTTCCAGCCCTTCCTTTGCTAAGTTACGCACAGTGCCTCAGTTTGAACAGATAAAAGTTCCCCTGGGAGAAAGCCTCGAAGACAAGCTCCTAGAGCTCGACCCAAAGATGCGATCTTACAGGATTCTCCGAAAATCCCTAGACGCTCGCCGTAAGGATCGCATTCATTACGTCTACCAGGTCGAGACTTTTGAAACAGAAAAGGCACCCCCTTACGAGTTTCAAGCTCCCCCTCAAATACAATCTAAGAATCTCCGCTCCAAAACCGTCGTCATCGGTGCAGGGCCTGCCGGACTTTTCGCCGCTCTATGGCTACTCGAACGCGGGCTTAGCTGTGAAGTCATCGAAAGAGGTCAGCCTGTTCTGCCTCGAATGAAAGACATCGCTCAGCATTGGAGGCATGGAAACATCGATGCCGATTCCAATGTGTGCTTTGGGGAAGGGGGCGCTGGCGCCTTCTCGGATGGAAAGCTGATCACTCGTATCAAATCTCCTTATAAAAAATTCATCATGGAACAAATGGTGCGCTTTGGGGCGCCGGAAGAAATTTTGTATCTGGCGAACCCACATGTCGGTAGCAATAAGATCCGCGGCATCATCAATAAACTCACGAAGTATCTCCAAGAAAACGGCTGTCCCGTAAGATTTGGTTGCCGGGCTGAAAAATTTGTATTCGAAAACGACCGCCTCAAGAAATTGGTCCTTCAAGATGGCGAGGTAGTTATCGGTGATCAATTCATTTTGGCAACGGGCCATTCCGCTCATGATGTCTATAAGAAATTATTTGAAGCCGAAGTGCCTTGTGAAGCTCTCAATATGGCGATGGGCTTTCGAGTGGAACACCCGCAGATATGGGTGAATGAGGCGCAGTATGGCAGTCGTTGGGAGCACCCGGAATTACCCGTTGCGAACTACAAGCTAACCTGTCACTCCGATGAGGCCTCACTAGGCGTTTATTCCTTTTGCATGTGTCCTGGTGGTTATGTCCTCGCATCTAGTGCGCAGAAAGGACACATGGTTGTGAATGGAATGTCCAACTACAACCACGCCTCCAAGTTTGCAAACTCAGGCATTGTCATTACGATTGATCGCGAAAAATGGTACGACAATGACCCCAAAAAGGGCTTGGCCTTTCAGACCCAGATCGAAAAAGCCGCTCAACAACTTGTCTTAGACCAAGGCAGAAAGATAGAAGTTCCAGCTCAGAAACTTTCAGACTTTATGAAGAACAGAGTGGGACCATTGGAAAAATCTTCCTGTCCTAGTGGTGTCGTTGGAGCCAATTTGCGCAATCTTTATCCCGAGGCGCTTACGAATGCCTTTATGCAAGCCATGGAAGACTTCAACCGCAAAATGCCGGGCTTTGTGGCGGATTCGGCCATGCTCCACGGAGTGGAAAGCCGCACTTCATCGCCTGTTAGAATCATTCGCGATGCAGAAAAATTGTATTCTCCAAAGTATAAAAATTTCTATCCTTCAGGTGAAGGAGCTGGCTATGCGGGGGGAATCACATCTGCCGCAGTCGATGGCGTCAAAGTTGCAGAGTCCATATGCCAGCAAGTGGAAAGTATGGAGCAGCACGTATGACAAGTTTTTTGCCCGAATTATTCGCCTCAATGTATAAAGACCTCAATGCGGGCCAAGAAGCTGCGATGAAGCTTTTGCACGGTGAGAATAATGTTTTTGTCACTGGTGGTGCGGGTACTGGAAAAAGTTATTTGATGAAGCAATACCTTAAAGGCACGGATCGGGATTTGATTCCCGTGCTAGCTTCTACAGGCGCCGCAGCTGTGTTGATAGGTGGTCGAACGATCCATAGTTTCTTTGGGCTTGGAATTCTTGAGGGAGGCCCACACGCCACTCTTGATAGAGCGCTAAAGGATCGAAGAGTTGTAAGACGACTCAAAAAAGCTAACGCCATTGTAATCGATGAAGTTTCAATGATCCCGGGAATCGTGCTCGCTGTGGCAGAGCGCATTGCTTGCGAAGCAAGAAAATCTGATAAGCCTTGGGGCGGAATCAAGATCATTGCTGTAGGTGATTTTGCGCAGCTTCCACCTGTGAATCGTTTCTCGAATCAGAAAGACTGGGCCTTTATGGGGTCAGTGTGGAAGCGCAGCCAGTTTCAGTATGTAGAACTCAAGGAAGTCATGCGCGCCCAAGAAGATCAGCACTATTGCGAAGTATTGAGTGACATCCGCAGGGGAGAGTTGAGCGATCGTGTGAAGCAAATGCTGGAAGATCGTAGTGCCGATAGCGCTTATGAATTTCCTCACGCGACGGTGCTTTACGCAAGAAAGATGGATGTTGACCGCATCAATATGGCCAAGCTTTCTGAGTTGCCAGGCAGAGAAGAGTCTTTCGAGAGTGAGTATGTGGGGCCAGAACAATATTTAAAAACCCTTAAGAAAAATTCCCCCGTTCCAGAAGTTTTAAAGCTCAAAGAGGGTGCTTTCGTGATGATTCGTCAGAATGATCCAAGGGGACGTTGGGTGAATGGAAGTTTGGGTTATGTCAGGGGTTGTTCTAAGGAAGAAATTTCGATTGAGCTTGTATCAGGCCGTGATGTCGAAATTTCTAAAACATCATTTTCCTATCTCGATGCCGATGGAAAAGAAGTAGCTTCTGCCAAAAACTTTCCTTTGTCCCTTGCTTGGGCTGTGACGATTCACAAAGCGCAAGGCGCCACTCTCGATAGAGCCGTGGTATCGATTCGCGGGCTATGGGAGCCAGGGCAGGCGTATGTGGCCCTCAGCCGTGTGAGAAGTGCCAGTACCATCTTGATCGATGGTTGGGATGAAAAATCTATCTTTGCAGATCCGCAAGTAAAGGCCTTCCACGAATATTTAGATTCTCAAATAGGACTTTAGTTCTCTAT
>CAZXHL010000137.1:5154-6676 GCA_964640545.1 uncultured Bacteriovorax sp.
GCGAGATTTTTCTGGGAATTGTACGTCTTGATATTCAATATTGAACCTATATTTCTTCCCCGTTTCTATAGGAAAAGATTCGTTTAAATACAAAAGCATGTCCCCAGATGACATATTGTCCAGAGTTCTATTTTTATGAAGCGTCTCGGATATAATGATATGATTCTTTCGACAAGGTTCACACATGGAATCTTTGGGGCAGGGTGGACATGTGTACTGATAGGAAACATAGGCCTCAGTCGCAAACTTTAATCCTTTTTGATGATATTTTACTAGGGCAGAAATGCTAAAAGATTCTGGCGGAGGTCCGCGTAGTTTTTTAGAACTTTTTTTTTCGTTTAAATCAGGGTACTTGGCCTTGAGCAAGGGAAGGAATTGGTCGCGCATGCTTTGAGTGTTATCGAATGAGAAACTAGAGCAGTTTCCGTAATCTTCTGGAAAGAAGAACTTAGATTCTCCAACCTTTGGTAGTGAAATCCCTTTGCAGGGGGGATTGTAGCAGCTTTGAGTTTTGAAGATTTGCCCTGAGACAATCTTGTCCTCCGCTCTTTTGTGAAAGACTTCGTCTACTTTCACATGAACGTCGATGCAGTAGCGTTTATGTTTATACATGGATTCTTCTTTTGCATTTGCCATTACAACGTACTCCGGTGCCTCGCCGACAAAAACAGTCGTCCCGGTAAATGCCAACGAATTGTTACGGACGGAATATTCGAGAGCATCTCCACAGGGCTTGCAGGCAAAGGCATTGTATGAAAAAGCCCCTACAAAAACACTGAGAAATACTAATAATATTCTAAACCCCATAGTCTTTTAAGCTATCAAGAAATTGTCTTGAATTCGATAGACACGACGCGATTTTGGCAATGTTCCAGACGGACTCTCGCTAAAATTCAGGATAGACTGGGGAGCTAGATGAGCAACCAAGCTACGATAGCACCTAGCAAAAAATACGGAACTTTCTTGGGGGTCTATGTCCCGAGTATTTTGACCATTTTGGGGGTGATTCTCTACCTTCGTCTTGGGTGGGTCGTGGCTCATGTGGGTCTAACAGGCGCCATCGTCATTCTCTGCTTTGCCTCAGCGATTACTTTTATTACGGGACTTTCCACTTCTGCCACAGCAACCAATATGAAGGTAAAAGGGGGAGGAGTATACTTCATGGTGTCTCGCTGCTTCGGAGTCGAATCAGGTGCGGCCATCGGAGTTCCTCTATTTGTGGCTCAGGCCATTGGGATCACGTTTTATACCATGGGTTTTGCGGAGTCAGTCCACCAGCTTCTGCCGATGGTGCCAACATACCTCATCAGTATCGCTTCGCTCTTTACGATCAGTGCCTTAGTTTTTTATGCGCCAGACCTAGCCATGAAAAGTCAGCTCTATATTTTTGGAGCCATTTTGCTTTCGATCATTTCCTTCTACATGGGTGATGCTTTTGTGGCCCCAGCCGAATCATTAAAGGCATTTGAAAAGGTTTCATTTTGGGTGGTGTTTGCTGTCTTTTTCCCAGCAGTGACTGGTA
>CAZXHL010000138.1:0-6430 GCA_964640545.1 uncultured Bacteriovorax sp.
GAGGGCTGCTTGAATTTGAAATCTTCCACTTTTTACCGCGCACAGTTAAATCTTAAGCACGTCGCCGTCACAGGCCACTTTGATTTCAGTTCTTGAAGACGGGTGATTCTTCTTCACATAATCCCAAGCTCTGGAGAGCTGGTCATCCACTTCTTTATCAGTATAAAAAGGACTTTGGTGGAAGAGATAAAGAACCTTTGCGTTCTCGCGGATTCCAAAATCAATGGCCGTTTCGAGGTCTGGGTGGCCAAAGTCTTCCTTGTTCACGAAATCTTCAGGTGAAAAGTGAGCGTCTAGAATGAGAAGATCTGCATTGGAGTAGATGTTGTCTCCCGGGCTGAGGTGCGGGGGATTGGTATTCTTCAAATCCGTGTCGGTGGCCAAAACAAAAACTGATTTTCCATCAGACACTCGGTAAGCAAAGCTTCCACCTGGGTGAGATTGAGGATGGTGATCTATTTTTACGGGCCCGAGGCGCAAGCTCGTTCCCAGGGCAATTTGGTGAAAATGTGCACGTGGTTTGAGTAGGCTGTAGGGAACTGGGAAATATCTTGGATCGAAGAGTCCTTGAATGCGTCCTTCAAGGTCATCATGAGCTCCATAAAAGTGAAACTGATTGTTCTCCATGAAGATCTGAGGAATGGTTACAAGTCCTGCCACATGGTCCCAGTGTGTGTGCGTGAAGAAAAAGGCAGCTTCGCCTTTGCCCCTCTTGAAGTCGTTCGAGCAAAGTGCAGACCTAGAATCAACAGAGGCCGTCGTGAGTCCAGTTCCCGCATCGAAGAATAGCGGCATTGGCAGAAGGTCTGATTCCACCTCCAAGCATGTGGTGGCTCCGCCATATACTTGGTGTTTGTGGCGTGGCTGATTGGAGAGATATTTAGAGAATTCATCCCAAGTGCGTGCCTTAGATTCTTGAAACATATTGAAGAGTTCTTTTTGAATCTCAACAATTCGGTCTGGGGTTGTGGCAACGGGGTGGGAACCACGAGAGCCATGCACTCTGATGTTCATCCCTTCACTCTAACGCCAAATCTGGGTATTGGTAATGTTAAGGAGTAAGTGTTTTGACTTTTTCTTGAAAAATAGGCTTCCGATCCCAAGACCAAGGGGATGTTTGGAGATTCGTGGCCAGCTTGAATCCCTGAAACCAAGGTGAGGTCGCTTTCTTCAGCCCATAATTGAAGCAATTTTTGAGAGCCAGGGCACTGCGTGAAATGTCCCAGGATTACGCCTTTAAGATTCTTAAAATCTCGATGGTAGCTTAACTGTTTAAGGAGGCGATCAACGCGATAAGCCTTCTCGCCAACTTCTTCTATGAATAGCCAGGAATTTGTGGGAATGCGAAACTCCCAAGGCGTTCCCATCATTGTAATTAGCGAGGCAAGGTTGCCACCCCATGTTGAGGCTCGAAGTTCAGATTTGCCTCGATGTTTTGAAGATAAGTTGAGTACTTTGAGGCTTTGTTCAGAAAATTCTTCCGTCTCACTTAGAAGGGTTGCCCACGCTTTTGCTTCTTTAGGTTTGGGAGCAAAGAAGGCTGGTGACGTGAGCATAGGGCTGTGAACCCATGGCGCACCATTTCTTTGATGCAGATATTGTTGAATGACTGTGAGGTCCGAATAGCCCCATAAAGTTTTCTTTGCGCTTGATAGGGATCGAATCTTGTCGAGATGAGGGAGAAGTCTCAGGGCGCCATAACCACCACGGGTGGCTAGAAGCGTTTGAGTTTCTTTGTGGGCCCAGGCTTCCGCTAGTGTTTCGGCCTTGAGTTCATCACTGCCTCCCGCCAAAAAAGGACGTGAGGTGGATTGTTTCTTACAGGCATTTTTTGCAACGGCTGCAGGAATGATGGCTTCGATGCCGAGTGCTTTAAGTCTGCGAAGGCCACTATTGTAGTCTGACTTCGTGCTTGCGAAGCTCGGAGTCCAAAGAACGACTTTTTTATCCATTCTTGAGAGATCTGCTGGCAACCACTTCAACTTAGAAGGGGTATGAAGCTCCTAGGGCTAGCATAAAAACACTATTCTTGAGGCTAAGGCCGAATTCGGAATAGTAACTCCACGGTGCAGACTCACGAACTTTCCAATGAGCTCCAAGCGCAAGGCTTAGCAAAAACTCACTCGTATCAGAGCGAAACGCAAATTCTGGTTGAAGGGCAATGTAGGGTGAAATCTGACCGAAGTCAGCCTCTAGTTGTTTGGAGGCAAGAATGCCAAAAGACAACAAGCCGAATGAAAGCTTCTCTCCGATTTGAGATCCCGCGAGGACGTCTGTCTTGATGTAGGAAAAACCACCCAAGAAGGAAAGACCCATTTGCTCAGGAAGGTCAGGAAGCAAATTGTATTTTACAAGCCCACCCAATTGGAAATCAGTTTTGCCCGTTCCGAAATGAACGTCGATATCCAAAAGGTGCTCGACCAAGCCGGTGACGAAATGGGGCGATATGTTAAGTCCTCCGCCGTAATTCAGAATGATGTCATTCTGCAATTTGATCTCGTATTCTCCGGGCGCCTTCACAGGTGCCGTTTGCATGACGGATGTCCCGCTTCCAGCAAGAGCCGAAAGAGAGTAAGTGCCTAAAAATCCAGCAACTACGAGTTGAGTCAGAACAGTACAAAAGATTCTCTTCTTTAGTTTCATAAGCTCACTTATAATCCTATTTAGCTGCTATTAAAAATAGCAAAATAAAATCATGGATATTTCAAAATCGATCATCAAGTTGCCCCAAGCCGTAAAGGAGTTAAGCTCCGATTACACCGGCTATGTGGTGATTTCAGACATCGATAAGACCTATTTGGCGACTCAGATCGAATCTATTGGTGGTTTGTTGAAGACAGCCTTCGAAACGGCTGAGTCTAAAGACAATATTCCTGGATTTTCGATCATTTTACGGGCCCTTCGTAGGGGTGGAGGCGTCACCCCTCAAAAAAACCCTCTGTTTTTCGTGAGCGCTTCTCCGCCGCAGATGCGCCAAACACTGCTCAGTAAGATGCAATTCGATGGCATTGAGCATAATGGCATTGTTTTTAAGGATCAGCTTGAGCACGTCCGGAACCGAGCCTTCAAGAAGCTCCGCGAGCAAATCGGCTATAAGTTGGAGGCTTTGTTGGCCTTGTGGGCCAATATTCCGAACGGAGCAAAGCTGGTTTTGTTTGGTGATGATAGCGAAAGTGATCCTGCCATTTATTCTTTGTTCGCGGATGTTCTAGCTGGTCGTGCACGTGGTCAAAAGCTGGATGAGCTACTGGCTTATTTGGGAGTTTTCCCCGAAGAGCGTCGCAGGATTGTGAGGTTGTCTGATGAAATTGAGGGCGAATTCGACCCCATAGAGCTTATTTTTATCAACTTAGTTTCTGGAAGCAATCCGAGTTTCTATAGCAAGTTTGGTCCCCAGCTTTTTGCCACCGAGAATTCTATGCAAGTGGCGCTCACCCTGTTTGAGAGGGGGTTGATCCGGGAGCGCGCAGTGAGGTCCGTTGGGAGAGATCTGCTTTTGCATTACGACTATTCTCCTCAAAGGATTCTGGAGTCCTTAAAGTCGGGTGCTTTTCGAGGGCTTTATGGAATGGAGACTTTGAAGAGACTGTGGCCCCAGATGGCGGCAGTTCATATCGTTCCCCGCCCTGAAGATGAGGACTTGGATAACAACCAAGTGACTTCAGTAACGAGACTGAGTCGTCACCGCTGGGACTTGTCGGAAAACTCCGACTTGCGCAGTTTGAAGATTCGCTACGGCGACGAACCACAGTATTAGGTTTGAAATGATGCGGTCGTGCCTCGCCAACTATTCCAAGGGCACATTTTAATTTTTAAGGATCAATCCGCGGGCTGTTCGCCGTTGGTTCTTTTGGGATAATGAATGCGATCATATTTTTCGAGATCAAAGTCTTCGACATCTTTCAGTTGATCCCACTTTAGGCCTCGAAAAATCAAAGCGCAGTCATAGCAAATGAGAGCAAAAGGTCGTTGTGCAGAAAAAATCCTATCGATGATAAGTGCTACAAGCATGGGGCTCATAAACGCAAACCAATTGTAGCCTTGTCCCATCATAACAAAACTAATCAATGAGGCGAGACCGACGATTCCGACGCCTAACGACCTCTTAAAGTCGTGCTGTTTGTAAAAATGCTTTTTCTGACAGCGGGGACAAGTTTCCGGAACGCTTTCAGCTGTGATGGCGTCGCCAGATAATCCCAAAAAACTCATGAAAGTTCCTCTACAGAATCTAGAACATTTAAGACATGATCTTTGACTTTTACAGGCTGCCACACACGAACTACTTTGTGTCCTTTGCAGAGAAAAGTGCTGCGAACCACGCCCATAAATTCTCTTCCCATAAACTTCTTTTTCTGCCAGGTTCCCATCTTCTCACAAAGAGCCTTGTCCTCGTCGGCAATCAAGGAAAATTTTAATCCAAGTTTCTTGATAAATTTCACGTGAGATGTCGGAGAATCTGGGCTGACTCCAACAATCGTGATGGCGCGATTGCTGAATTTTCGAAGAGACTTTTGAAAGTCTTTGGCTTCTTGCGTGCATCCAGGCGTGTTATCGCGAGGATAAAAATACAAGACGTTCCATCCGTCTTCATTCAAAATAGACTTTAAGGCAGAGGTTTCGCCATTTTGAAGTGTTACTTTAAGGGCAGGGATTTTTTTTCCGAGCCAGGCATGGGAATCATCATGAGTTTTTCTTTTGGTAGCCATACTCAAGCTTCTATTTCCTTTTTAGTGACTTGTGAATTTTTTTAGGGTCTGGAACAAAGATTTTTGAACTTGATTTTACTTTGGCCTGACAAGCTAGACGTTCTTTCGTGATAAAATACACATTGCCCAATAGAGCCTTTTCGTCGAATTCCATATCCTCAAACGCATTATCTGCGCCCTCTAAGACTTTGATTGTGCAGTCAGCGCAAGACGGAGAGCCTCCACAGGTTTGTTGGATAGTGACACCAGCTCTTGAGGCCACTTGAGTCAAAAGTTCCCCGGGATCGGCATTAACTTCGATGTTGGCCCCGTCAGCTTCGAGCTGAAAACAGATTTTTATGCTCATTTTTTTTCACTCATTTTATATATGGGCTTTCATAAGCTAAACTTCATCATGGGTGGGCTATATGATGCAAGTGCAAAACAAACGATCACGATTTCAACTTCCTTTGCTTTTGATTCACACGATCATCTTTTCTCTTCTGAGTGGGTGTGCGGGAACGGGGTCTTTCCGTTGGCCAGAGGCGAACCCCTTTCAGGCTACGGCTCTTCCTGCTTCGCTTGGCGCTGAGATTCCGAACGCGAAATCCGTGCGAATTGCCTTTACGAGCAATGTTATGGGTGAGGTTGAGGCTTGTGGCTGTGCCGTTGGTCCTAAAGGCGGTCTCGACCGCAGGCTTAACTTCATAGATATGAAGCTCAAACCCGAAGCTTCGAGTTGGCCGTATCTTATTCTGGATGCAGGAAACTCAGTGCTAGCGACTTCCAGTCTCGATGCTGCGCGCAGAGATTCCTACATGAAAGTTGCCAAAGAGCTCCTCAAGGCCCACAAATCGATGGGCGTTCAGGTTCAGAACGTTGCTTACTTGGACCTCGGTTTTGGTTTGAAATTTTTTCAAGAAGCAGCCAAAGAGGCCGAGCTTCCACTTATATCCGCGACTTGGATGGACGCTAGTGGAAAACTAGTTTTTGAACCAAGCATCATGTTGGATGCTGGCGGAGAAAAGGTTCTAGTTATCGGAGTCTCTGGTGGGCTCGATCAGAATAGCGATGGTTTGCAGAGCAAAGACCCCGTTCAGGCGATCGCAGATGCTGTTGCGGCTCATCCGAAGTATGACGGGCCCGTGGTGGTGTTGAGTGATCTCGGCCTGATTCGAGATGAAGAAGTTGCAAAGCACAGATCTCTTAGTGGCTTGCCTTTGGTTTTTGTGGGATCGCGAGACCTCGGTGGTTTGGCATTGCCAAAGCAGGGGAAGCATTCTCTCCATGTTCAGTCGGAATTTCGCGGGCAGCAGTGGGGACTGCTTGATCTTAAATATGTGCCTGGAGGGAATCGCTGGGTGAATTTAGAAAAAATGTCAGAGCTAACCGCTAAATGGGATAGTCTGATCGAAAGAAGGAAACGAGCTCGCGACCAGCTCAAGCAGTCTCGCGACTGGAAGCTCGAAGACGCGCGTCTAGCCAGCACAGCAAAAGATCTTGTTGAGTATGCACCGGGGAAGCCGGGCACAAATTCGTTCTACAACTATGAGCTAATCAACCTCGATACTCGTTACCAAAAGCGCAACAGACTCACGTCAAAAATGAATTATCTGATCGACGTAAAAAAATAACTAGTTCTTAGAATTTCACTGTGCGCGGTAAAAAGTGGAAGGCCTTAAGGGCTCGTGCTCTCAATCATTCTAAATATTTGGATTTGTTACTCAGGACAGGGGGAGCGCAGC
>CAZXHL010000139.1:0-6367 GCA_964640545.1 uncultured Bacteriovorax sp.
CGCGCACAGTTTAAAATTAAGGAAAATCTGTTTATTTGAATAAAGCCGTTAGCGGATTCTTTTTCACATTTTTCAAAAGCGGAACCTGCTTGTGCAAATTCTTAAGATTCGTCCAGCTTGGGCGAGTGTATTTTCCGAGACCTGGCCTCGTTTCGACTTCGACAAAACATTGTATCTGGCTCAGTTCTTCAAGTCCTTCCATTCCGTGAGTGATGCCGGTGCCGGATTGTCTTTGGCCGCCGAAGGGAAGTCCCGCATCGCCGACGGCGACGATAGATTCACCGAGGCTAATCGACGTGGCTCGAATTTTTTGTAAGCTATTCCATTCCTCTTGGCTGAGAGAATCGTAATAGCATTGAGGCATGAGTGACCAAGGGCTGGCATTGATCCAGTGAACGGCATCGTCCCATTCGTCGTAAGCGGCAATGATCGCACCGGGGCCAAAGCTCGAAGGGCTATTGGCTGGAAGATCGCTGAGGTTCTTAACGTAGAAGAATTTTGCAGGATGTTCGGCATTTGGCTCATAGGCTTCGCTATGGGGTAGGGCGAGGGCCCAATCACACCAAGCGCCATATTCTTGCTTCACGCCATCGTGTCTAAGGGGGGCACGTTCTGAAAAAAGTTTTGGATCATTCTCAAGAACACTTTGAATTTCTTTCCAGATCTTTTCGGCTTCATCGCGCGGCACGAGCCAGAACCTTGGAGCGACACAAGTTTGTCCTGTGAAATGCAGAAGTCCCCACAGCAAATGGTCCACAAGGTCGTTGCGTTTTTTGTCTGAATTACAAGCCGATGGATGAATGAGGGCTGGTTCAGAACCGCTCGCCTCAAGAATGCATTTTGTAAAACTTTGCGCGCAAGCCTTTGCGTAAATTTTTGCGGCGGAAGATCCTCCGGTGAAAATCAGCCCTTGGTATTCGCCATCTTCAAGCGACTTGATGACTTCTTCATTTTCTGCGTGCCAAACGGTGAACTTGTCCTCTCCAAAAATCTTGGGAAGGTGTTTCTCGAAAACTTTTGTGACGGTGGTGGCAAACGGGGAGCCTTTGAAGGTGACTTGATTGCCTGCTGCAATGGAGAACAGAATTTGATTGAGGTGCAGGGAAAGCGGGAAGTTCCACGTGCCGACGATCAAAACTTTTCCTAGGGGAATTCGCCTTTTTTGGATATCACGTCTACCGAGAATCCAAGGCATCGCCGTTTCAGAAAATTTAGGTTCGGCAAACTCCGCCAGGTTGTCTCGCAAGAAATCAAAAGTGGATTCGATGGGAAGCCAGTCATAGAGGTAACTCTCTTCATAACTTCGGCCCGTGTCTTGGCAGACGGCATTGATAAACTCATCAGCAAAGTCCGAAAGTTGGCTTTGCCAAGTTTTGAAGGCGGAAGATGACGGGATTGACGGATGACTTTTAAGGCTTTTCACGGGAGTGAATTTAGCAGGAGAATCGTCAGAATGCACTTACTCAATAGCTCATAATATCGGATAGATAGCTAAAATGAGCTTCTATGATCTGGATCATGTTTCTCTTGGGTGAATGTAGGTATCTTAGGATTATGATGTTAAAGAAATTAGTGTCCACAGTAGTTTTCTCGTTAGTTTTTTCCGTGTTCACAGCTCCGAATGCGTTTGCAGCGGATGCTGTTTACTCCGCAGCTGATATGAAGGAGGCTGCGAAAACTTATAAGATGATTTGTCTTCAGTGTCATGGGCCTGATGCTATGGGGAAGGCACGTTTGAATAAAAAAACGGGGAAGTATTTGATCAATGCGATGGCCGGACCTCAGCTTGCCGGTCTCAATGAAGCCTATGCCTTGAAGCAGGTGATTGAGATTCAAAAAGGCATCCGAAAAAACGCCAACACCATCAGCATGAAACAGAAAATTTCAAAACTAACTGAAAAAGAGCTTGCTGCCCTGGCTCACTATGTTGGCGCTGAAATGAAGCATAAGCCAGGTTCTCACAAGGGAATGTTAGAATAGGAAATGCCCGTTTCGCCACTCAACTGAAAAATTACTCTTCAGAAATAAGAGCAATTTTGCCGAGGGATTTTTCGTCGACAATCACAATGCGGCGGCCCTCGGAGCGGATGTAGTTCTTGTCTGTAAACTTCGCGAGCACTCTCATGACAGTCTCAGGAGTTGTGCTGGCCCATTCAGCAATGTCTTTGCGAGTCCAAGGGTGATCTGGAAAGCTTGCTTTTAAAAATAGTAGCGACTCCGCCACACGTCTTGCAGCTTCTTTGTCTGTGACTGACGAGAGTCTAGATTCCGCTCCACCAAACTCTCGTGAAAGTTTTCCTAGAAGGCTGATCGCCATTTCTGGATCTTTCTTGAGTGAGTCATGAAACGTTTCCTTGGAGATAAAGCAGGCTTTCACTGGTTCCGCGGCAATAGCACTTGCTTTATAGGGCTCCCCTGAGAGCATGGCTCTATAGCCGAGGATATCGCCTTTGCCCGCGACTCTGAGTAGGTGGTCTTTGCCAGCTTCTCCTGAGTAGTAGATTTTTACAACGCCTTCGCTGATGCAGTAAACGCCTTTAGATTCGTCGCCACTGAGGAATACATGGCTGCCTTTGGGGAAAGTTTTGCCGATTTTTTCTTCACTGATGTCTCCAAGAACCTCAAGACTCGCGCATTTTAAAAAGCCATCGGAATCCTCCAAGCATTTGGTGCATTCAACGGTTTTTGAGGCTTTGAGGTCAGTCGACATATTGGGGCAAAAATAGCCAATTACCCAATATCAGTCAATTTTTTCCAAGACCTGATCTGGGTCATATTAGGGCACGATATATATAGCTATGTTAGACGTCAATGCTGCCACAAATCCGAGACCTAAAAGCTCCCTTAGCCCGTGCCTACCTACTCCTTAGCCAAAGCGGAGAGGAGTTTTGTTCCGTTTATGGTGAGGAAGGCCTGAAAGGCATTTTGAGTAAGCAGACCATCGAGCGTGTCCTAAAGAGCCACCAAAGTTCGGCAACTGAAAAGATCGTTGGAAACTACTTGGAAGATTCCTACCTCAGGGTGCCCAAAAGCTACAAGGTCGAGCAGGTCATCGATATTTTTGCCAACCATCCCGTGGACTTTTTGGTGGTGGAGAATCCTACGGGTGAGTTCATTCTGACCAAATCACACTTTCTCAAAAGCCTTCATATGGCGATGCCCCTCACTTTGATTCAGGCTCAAGCGGCTTGGGACTTTTTTCAACAACCCATTGAAACTTTGCTTCACGCTTAAGGTCTTTGATGAAACCTACTTTGTGTGACCACTGTGATTTGCCGATACCAGATGGCATTTCTATCTCAAACGGCAAGGAAGCCTTTTGTTGCCATGCCTGCGAGATGGTTTTTGATTTTATCAAGTCTCAGAACCTTGGTGAATACTACGAGATTCGAGAACAACTACCTGACCTTAAGAAGCAAGCGGTGTCGAAGTATACCCTGAGTCCTGAGCTTTTGGAGCTCGACCAGGTTCTTGCTTCAGGGCAGCCTGCTGCAGAAAATCCGGTGCAACATTCTCCCCAGAGAAAATCTGTGAAGTTCTATGTGGATGGCCTTCATTGCTTCGCATGTGTCTGGCTTCTCGAGAAGCTTGTGATGGTTTCGGATGATGTGCTGGACTTGCGCGTGAATTATTTTGATCGCTCACTCGAGCTCAGCGTCTTGCCCAATCAAGACTTTCGCCCGGCGATTGAATTGATTCTTAGCCTTGGATACAACCTCCACCCCGTCTCTAGTGACTCTGAACTTCAACGCCACAAACAAAAATCTCAGAAGAAGCTCCTCTATCAAGTCGGTGTCGCGGGGGTGGTCGCAGGAAATATCATGCTTTGCGCGGTTTCGGTCTATGCGGGAGCTACCGGTTTCTGGAAGCAACTTCTCGATGGCATGAGTGCTGTGTTTTTCTTAGCGATTCTATTCTACTCTTCGACTCCTATTTTTAAGAATGCTTACAATTCTTTGAAGAACAAACAATACACTTTGGACATCGCCGCGGCTTTCTCTGTGATCCTAGGCTCGGCTTTGAGCTACTATCATCTTTTTAGCGGGACGGGTGAGATCTACTTCGACTCTCTGGCGATTTTTGTATTTTTGCTACTAGGGGCCAAATATCTTGTGATGAGATCACAAGGTCGTGCGTCTCATTTGGATCAATTGAACCTCAAGCTGACTCCAAGCGTATGCATGAAGGTGGATCGAGAGACGGGAGAGAGGCAGCAGGTCAAAGTTTCTGATGTCAAAGAGGGCGAGCTTGTGGCGCTTGAGCCCGGTATGTTATCGCCTTTTGATGGGGTGGTTTGGCGCGGACAAAGCTTTGTCGATAGCAGTGTCGTAACAGGAGAGAGTGAGGCTCTTGCTGTGGCAGAGAAATCAAAGATCCATGCCGGCTCTAGAAATGTCGAAGCTCCCCTCATCATTCAGTGCACCTCAACCGAGGCGACCTCAAGCCTGAGTCTATTGCTCAACAACATTTCTCGTGGCTGGAAGGCTAAGGGGAAAATTCTTGGTCTCACGGAAAAAATCTCATTTGTGATTTTTGCTTTGGTTTTAGTTACAGGACTTAGTGTTTCGATTTTTTGGGGCATGCAAGGGGCTTATGATGAAGGGGCGAGGCGTTTGCTCGCTATTTTGGTCATTGCCTGTCCTTGTGCTCTTGGTATTGGCGCGCCACTATCACTTAGCTATGCCCTTAAGCATTTGCTTGAGAGGTCACTCGTCGTCAAAGACGCTGATGTCATTGCCGAGGCCGCCAAAATCGAACGAGTGTTTTTCGACAAAACTGGAACTCTCACAAAAGGGCAATTAGAACTTGTGGAATGGACCGGCGAGCGCACGCCAAAGATCGAAGAAATTCTTTACACTCTCGAGCTCCAATCCCTTCATCCCATTGCCCAAGCTGTCACTACGTATTTGGAGTCGCGCTCTGGAGTTCGCGCTTTGCCTTTTGAAGATTTTGAAGAGGAGAAGGGGGTTGGCGTCACTGCGACGATTGAAGGGCAGAGATGGAGCTTCGTCAAACTTCAATGGCCGTTATCTAGTCATCCTCTCCAAACAGCCACAGCTTGCCAACTGCGTTGTGAAGATAAGAGCGTTGCCACAATTTATTTCCGCGATGAAATTCAGCCCGAGGCTAGGCACATGATTGACCTTCTTAAGAAGAGTCGTATTCCAACAGGCATTCTTAGCGGAGATCGCCAGGCTGTTGTGCACTATTGGGCTAAGGAGTTGGGCATTGATCCCGCGATGACCTATGCTGACCTCAAACCACAAGAAAAAGCTGACATGCTCTCGGCTTTGCAGCACGTCGCAATGGTTGGCGATGGCATCAATGATGCTTTGGCTCTTTCGCAGGCAGATTTGGGTATTGCCGTAAAGGGGAGCCTTGGCGCGAGTCTTCGCTCAAGCCGCGTGGTCATGCTCGACGCTGAATTGAGCCGGATTCCTTATCTCTTAGATTTTTCAAAAAGAGTTATCAGGCTCATTCGCCGGAATGTGATTTTTTCCTTGGCCTATAATGGAGTGGGCATTTTACTTGCAGCCTTTGGTGTGATTAATCCCTTAGTCGCAGCTGTGTTGATGCCCATCAGTTCCCTGTGGATTATTTTCACGGTCACACACTTCTTTGCCGAGCCCAAGCTTCGTGTCAAAAAGCCCACAAAGACCAAACTCACTGAGGAGTTCTCCGTATGAATATTTTGCTGGTTCTTATTCCAATCTCTGTATTGATTGCAGGATTTTTTGTAGCTCTTTTTATCTTGTCCTCAAGAGATGGTCAGTATGACGATCTCGAGACTCCGGCTTTTCGAATGCTCTCCGATGATAAGCCGTTTGAGAAAACTATCGAGAAAGCTACAGCCAAACCCATTCAACAATCAATTTTTCAAGCAATTTCTCAAGAAAATGAAACTCAATACAAGAAGGTAGATAGTGGAGAAAAATCATGAGTGATACAACAACGCAAACACAACTAGAATCGTTTAGCTACGATGACAAAACAGTCAAACTGTTTTCGATAGCTACATTACTTTGGGGAGCTGTGGCCATGCTCGTTGGGGTCATTGCCGCTTTTGAGCTAGCCAATTGGAAAGTCAACTTGGGGCTCGAGTGGATGACCTTTGGAAGGCTGAGGCCGCTCCATACCAACGCCGCTATTTTTGCCTTTGCGGGTAATGCGATTTTTGCGGGAACGTATTATTCCTTGCAGCGTCTTTGTAAGGCGAGGCTTTTTAGTAAAGCCCTAAGCCGCTTTCACTTCTGGGGTTGGCAGGCGATCATTGTCGCAGCAGCCGTCACGCTGCTAGCAGGTTTTAGCACGGGTAAAGAATATGCCGAGCTTGAGTGGCCGATTGATATCGCCATCACCTTGGTGT
>CAZXHL010000140.1:0-6336 GCA_964640545.1 uncultured Bacteriovorax sp.
CAACATGCCTGAGTCTAGAGCAAACCGAAAGACCCGCTCAGCGCCCAACGTACAGCGAATCACAATAATAATCACGATAATACGGGCTCGAATGAAGAGTGTTCTCAATATGATCCTAAAGCCGATCAGGCTGTGATCGCAAAATTCAAATCTGAGGTCCAGGCCATCGAATCTCTTAAATCTTCTCCCGAAGTGTATGAAAACCAGCTGAGCAAAATTGCTCAAAAATATGTGGATCAAATTTCTACGGGGGGGCTGCAATCCCTTTTAGCAAACTTATATAAGGTGCAGTTGAATGCCCTGACCGAAAATATTGAGACAGATCAGGGGCTTGCTATTGGCCTCAAGGTGTTTGAAGAGAACCTCAAACGACATGAACTTGAAATTCAAAAGTACTCTAAGTCTGGTTTTTCGGGGAGCATGTTTGGCGAGTCACACGAAAAACTTAGGGAGTCGGGTGACAATTTAGCACAAGCAACTCGCAATCTACAAAAGCGGATCGAGAAATCGAAACTCCCTCCCGAGGTTAAAGAGAATATACTTCTCAGTGTTCGCCAAAATGCCAGTACTTCGTATGCCAACGCCTCGCTAGCAAATAGCCGAGCGTCGGACAGATATGATCGCGTTGGTGCTGGATTAATCCTAACACGAGATGTTTCTGCGGGAGCAGCGCTGGTTTTAGGTGGTGTCATAACAGGTGGTTCCACTACAGCCGTAGGGGCTTCGGTTCTGGGTGCCACAGGATCAAAAGCGGCTGTCATTGTTGCAGGCTCCATAACTATGGGGGCTGCGGGTGCTGCCGGGGGAGCTGGCTACGGCTTGGTTCGAGGAAATGTAGCACAAGCAGGAAATGCACTTCTCTCGGATGAAAATTTTTTATGCGCC
Organism: uncultured Bacteriovorax sp.; assembly: GCA_964640545.1. GTDB lineage: Bacteria > Bdellovibrionota > UBA2428 > UBA2428 > UBA2428 > JBGSZX01. The sequence goes on from CAZXHL010000140.1 coordinate 886, forward strand.
CTTGCCCGCGAGCAAGGAACTACATCCGGCAAAATATACAAAGATGCCTTGGTGTTTGCGGCGATGGGTGGATTGGCTGGAGCTGGTTTCGGGGCGGGATTGGCATTCGGAGGAGCTGTTGCAACCACAACCCTAGCTGCGGGGACAGGCTTGGGAGTTTTAGGAGGCGGAGCCACTCTTTGGAATGGATCCAAAGAGGCTATGGCCTCCTATGAACTTTATGAGAAAGCGCACAAGGCCGCAGAAGCGGGGAACGAGGCTGAAGCTCGTCAATTTTTGAACGAAGCACGGTCCAAAGCCGTTGAGGCGGGACTCTCTGGTGTGGATACAATTTTTGCCGCAGTTGGCAGCAAACAAGGATTCAATGCCTTTAGGGATTCTCTTAAAAAAGCGCCTGCTTCTTTGGATGTGTTGGCAAAAGAACACTTAGCAACAAAAAATAATTTGAAAGAATCCTTCAATCCCAAGGAAAGCTCAGACACGGCAGAGATTATTGTTTTTGATGCCCACAATAGACCCATCAACCCAGAAAAAGTAAAAGCACAATACACTAGCGATTTAGCGGAGGGTGGAAACACAGCCATTGCAAGTGATATACACTTTGATCCAAAGAATCCAGAGAGTGTGAGAACTTTGGAGAGCACCCTAGAAGTCATTGCTCAAAATCAAAAATCAATCAAGCAAGTCGTTGCAGGAGGGGATTTTGTGGACCAGGGTTCAGGCACAACAGCTGAGCGTGTTCAAATGACCATAGACCTCCATAGAAGATTTGCCAAAGCAGTTGGGACTGATGAGCAAGGTAATCCCAAACCTTTAATTGCGACTCTGGGCAATCATGATGATTTCAGACTTCAGGAGGTCCGTCTTCCTTCGGGTGAGATTGTAGAAATTCCAAGAGGTAAGCTTTCAGCCGACATGCCCGAGGCCCAGAGGAAGAAAATCAACGAGGCCGCAGATTGGTATTATCAATCTAATGGTTTTGAACCCTCTGCGATGCGAACTACAAATAAGAGCGGAGATGTTGTTTTTTCGGATCCTGTCGCAAAAAGGGACGTCATTCGAGGGCTCAACGATTTAAATAAGGAAGGCCTCAATGTTCAGGTTAAGGGTGTTGATGCAGGCGACATGATAGATCTTGGCGACGGTGCTGTATTGTCACACTATGCACTTGCTAACGGGGGAAATGTCTCGCAGGCGATTTCTCACACTCCTAAAAAAGGCATTGAGCTTCCTGCAGGTATCAGAACCTATATCGCAGGAGATCAGCATTCTGCCTATAGCATCATAGGCGGAAAAAATTGGATCGATGGCAAGCCCTTAAACTTTTATGGTCTGGGATCAATTACCCGCAATGCTCAAACCGGCAACACCCCCAGCATCATGCTTTTGAGTAACAAAGGTCGAGGGTATTTTGTGGGTGTTTCAGACGATAAAAAAGGACAGTTGTTGACGAATTTCACTCAGGTGAAACACTCCACCCAAAGAAGGCCTGATGCGAACCCTTGAGTTTTTTATTCTGAACTTCAATCCAAGCCGTTAGAATCATTCCACACCCGCCTAGTTCACCAACAAGAACGCCCAAACCAGGATGAAACAAATGCACGGATGCCTTAGCAAAGTTAAATCGATTTTCCTCAATCATTTCAAAGCTCGAACAATATTCACGCGGCTCCTTAGATAAAAAAGTCAATATATTCATACGCTAATAAAAATATGTCACCAATGACGCACTAAGACATTTGTCTCGCCAAAACCTCCCGGATCAATTATGTCGGCGCTGAACCTAAGGAGTTTTAAACAATATGAAAAAATTTGGCCTATATACCTTTACAGTACTTTGCACCCTATTTGCCTTCTCTCAAGCTAACGCTGGCGACGAGTTTGATGGAGGAGTTGAAGACGAATTTACGGTTGAGCGTTTTTCCGACGATGAAATTCGATTGAAGATCGAAGAGAAGGCAAAGATTGCCTGCAAGGGTGATCGCTGCGAACTTGCTTCCGTTACAAACAAAGGTGATTCCTTCAAAGTCGTTTTCTCCACAGGATACGGCGATGAAAACAACAACAACAGCGGAAGCGGAAGCGTCATTGTTGTTGGAGACGGTGGTGGAAACAACAATCCTGGCAACGAATTCTTCGTAGGATTGCAGATCCAATATATCACTGGGGAATGCACGCAAACGGTTCTTGTTCCTGAATCGCTCTACATCACCATGAACACTTACCTTTACAGACTTCTCAACGAAGACGGTTCCGTAGAACGCCAATTCTCAGCTGCGCAGCAGACGATGATTCTATTCTACACCACGATTTTGAAGCAAGCTTCTGGTTGCACGATCCCTCAATAAATTCCGAATTTAAAAGCCACACATAAAAAAGGATCCAATGAAGCTATTTTCATACATCGTCGTCGCTCTTGGGTGCGTTGCCTCTGCTACGGGGGAGGCTCGTGCGCCCGCGGGCTCAGACTATGATTTGAGAAGCTACAGAAGCTCAGACATCGAAACCCTTCGATTTACAAACAGGGCTCAATGTGCCGTGGATAGCGACAAGGCAGCACAATCAATCTTTCTATTTGCAGACTCATACATAGTCGGGAAAGCAGCCAACTCTCACGCCAAAGCTATTGGCGCTGACCCCAAAAATCATGCGACTAAAGCTATGAGAAGCTTTAGAGAAACCGTCCAAAACCTAAGTCTACACATCCTTCAAAGTCTTCAAAGCGGAGAGCTAAGCCTACTCCCGCGAGATCAGCGTCCCAGCTCTCCAAACCTGATTTCGATCTGGACTACCTTACAAACAAAGTGCTTGAACGAAGGCTACTGCGCCGAGCTCGATCATCTACTCAAACCTCTTTGGAATTCCAATTCTAGGTCGCGCCCCCTAGGTGGCGAAGTTTCTTGCAACTACGTAAAGAGTTTTGATGGCCTGCATGCTCATCTTCAGGCTTCAAAACCCAACGCAGACACTCTCAACAACATTGCCAGATCGGCTCTGAGCAAAGACCCCGCTCTAACCAGGTGCCAATCCATGACTGATAGCGACGACCTCCTTGCTCGCCGCTTTGCTATACAGTGGGACATCCTCAAACAGACCACAACCCAAGAGAAGCAATGGCTGAACTCTACCGGATTTGATTATTGGCATAGCTATAAAATTTACATGAGCTGGGCGTGGAGAAACGTTGACCTTATGTCTTTTGGAGCCGGCTCTTTTGGAAAACTTTTCAAATCCCTTAACCTCGAAGAAAGTTTGCTTTTTGCACCAAATGGCTGCCGAAGCATGACTCCTCCAAGCTGCGATCAAAACTACATTTCCACAGCCGCTCTTCGCGATTTTGCCAAAAAAGCCAATCCAGATGCTGGCGAAGCCCTACCTGAAGGTCCAGCTGATGACCTTATTCGAACACCAACTCCGGGCGTAAATGACGGCAGCCTAGGCCAAGCAAAAGCTAAAGATACTGATGAATGGCTGGAGTTTTTTCAAAAACAAATGAACGGCACAAGCCTTCAAATGAAGAAACGCCTTCATGACGGACTCAACACACTATCGATCTTCACCAATAAAAACACACAAGAGTCATGGATCGAAAACCTTAAAAACGAAATCAAAAAGAACCAAAATTCTCCTGACGCTCACCAAGCTCTGTATGTTCTTTGTGCCGAGTATAATCTAGCCGAGAATCAAGACTTCAGTTTTCTTCGGGAAGAGCTCCAAAAATATACCCGCCTTGCTTCTTTTGAAAAATACGTTCCTAGTTTTCATAAAGACAAGCTTGCCAGATACCACACATACTTCACTCTTCTATCCGGAGAAATTTTAGAGCTTTGCGAAGAAATGCATAAAGACGATTTCTGGCCTCGAAACTTCGAAGTTGATCGTCAATACTATAGTGATTGGTTCCGTGATGCCATGGGAGCCCTTATCCCTGGCGACACGGATCTCGAAGCAAAACCTCTTCCTCGAATACCAACACCCACCTCATCCATTGTTCTCGGCAACAAAACTTTTTGCAACTCTAGTGTCGACTGCGCGAGAACATTCCTACAAGGAATGATCGATGTGCACGCGTCCACGAGCTACGTGGATTCCATGCTACCTTTTCGAGAAGACCTCAAAGACACTCCACTGTTCAACCCCTACGCTGAGCGTAAGGCTTGCAAGGTTTATGACCCTTGGTTCAAAACAAACAAAGCCATCAAAGAACTGATGGTTGGACTAGGCAATGCCGCTCTCTTTTCTTGGAATCCCGCACCTCTCTTTATAGAAGCAGATTTTAGACCGGGACAAGTGGTGAATCTTAAGGAATACATCCAGAACGGAAAGCTCAAATACAACCCTGAAATCAAAGGCAAAAAAGTCATCATAACTGGCGGTATTGACTTTGGACCGCTAACAGGAGTCCCGTGTCGAGTCGCAGTAGCCAACAACGCTCGAGTCAATATGGGTTCTCGAAAATTCCTACCGCTTGTGGGAGTCAACATACAGGCCTGTAAGTCGAGAGAAGACTTTGCTCTAAACGTTTACTCTCCATCGAATATAAATAATGATGAAGAGCTCTCCCTTAAAGGATGTCTCAACTGTTACCTAAACGTGGAAGGCGCCACCTACACAGCACTTGCCTTGGCAGAAAAAGCAGCTACTGGGGCAAGTGTCGGTTTCTACCTTCTGAGAGCTGCGATGAGATTTTTCCATACTCGTTCTGATCCGCTCAACATCCCTCGTGATTGGTCGATTGACGTGAACCTCGTCAGCCAAGAATACCTACGATACAAGGGAATCCCCAAAGACTGCGTGGGAAGACTACTCAAAGGAAAATCTTGTTTTACCAACCGATGTTCTATGCGTGCCGTCGACCACGTTGAAGGTCGCTTATCGGGCCTGGCGAGAGCGAGTTCTTTCGAGACCAAAGATAGGTACAACCACGTTGTAAAAGTTGAAAGTGCTTCATGTAAGGGAGACTTTACCTTTCAACTTTCCGCCGTCAGGCTTCGAAGCAGCCACCGAAACAGAGGCCTCTTTGAAGGTTCAAAAAGCTGCCGTACATCTACAAGGTTACAACTCAAGCTTAGCGACGCATCCGGGCAGTGCGCCCAAAGCTCCTTCGTGAAAGCGATTCAGAAAAAGGGTGGACGCTAATGTTGAAAATTTGTTTCAAAATTGTAATATTTGCCTGGCTTTCAATGCCTTCCGCCCGCGCAAGAGATTTTACCGTTTCGATCGACGAAGAGTTCAATTCGACTCTAACAATCGGCTGTGCAAATAACGACTCACGGTTCTGCATGGAGCTCTGCGGTCGGGCCGAACAATGTGACCTCCCTCAGCCTTATTGCCGGGACTGCCTCGGAACTTCTTCCCTGCTACTTCGAGAAGTTTTTCTTAGCGTTTCGAAGCTTTACGAGGCTGAGCTTTCAAAGGTCTGGTCCGACAATGAACTAGTGACGCTCCTCC